>NZ_JAQDBC010000013.1:0-60005 GCF_027681725.1 Caecibacter sp. AF58-12pH5A
AAGTGCGTAAGTTAGTAAATTGGTTACCGGTAACTTACACACTTCATTTTACACTCCCCGCAAAAGGGCTTGCAGAGTTGGGACTGCAGGCCTTTTCGTGTTGCATAGGAGCCGTGTGTGGTACGGAACATGCTGCTCATACTGTCATGCAGCAACATGTTGGCTGCTTACTTTTCCTTTATCGCCCTGCGGACAGTTATCTTACGCAAGTGATACTTAGGAAAAACCTATTACTTTATTGTGAAAAACTATTATTCTTCTGGTTTATTATATAGTATTATATTTGTAAGCACAATTTTTTTATTGTTTTTTTGAAACAGGTAATAGGTTTTTATTGTAAGAGGGGGAGTTTACATATGAGTACTTCAGATTTAACGACTCGCATTTGTCATGCTGGCGGCCATGAACTGGCTAAGAAGATCCAGTCTTCTGTTTCCGTGCCGAAGGTTATTCCTATTTTTACGTCGAGCGTCTTTAGTTTTGATGATGTACCAACGCTGGATAGTGTCTATGACGGCAGTGCGGATGGCTATGTGTATAGCCGTATGGCCAATCCGAGCTTGGACGCAGTGGAAGAGGTGTTGAGTGCTGCTGAGGGGACCGATGGGGCTATTGTCTTTTCGTCGGGCATGACGGCGATTACCATGGCTATCATGTCAAATGTCAGCTCTGGTGACCATATCATTTCTTCGCCTGTCCTCTACGGCGGTGTATATGATTATTTCGCTAATGAATTACCGCGCTGGGGTGTTACGGTCGATTTTGTCGATTTCGATAAGGAAGATATTGAAGCCTATATTAAGCCGAATACGAAAGTCATTTATACGGAAACGATTACCAATCCATCTATGGACGTGATTGATATTGCCAAGACGGCAGAAATTGCTCATAAACATGGTTGCAAGCTGATTATCGACAATACCTTTGCTACGCCGGTGGTTTGCAAACCGTGTGAACTCGGTGCTGATATTGTCGTCTATAGTGCGACGAAGTTCCTCGGTGGCCACAGTGATATTACAGCCGGTGTCATTGCATCGGATGCAGAAAATATCAAGGCCATGCAGCGTTATGCAACCTTGTATGGCGGCCTCTTGAGTCCCTTTGATTCGTTCCTCTTGACGCGCAGCCTGCGGACGCTGGAATTGCGCGTTCGCCAGCACAGTGAAAATGCACAAAAGGTAGCTGAATATTTGGAAAATCATCCGAAGATTGAAAAGGTGTACTATGCAGGCTTGGCCAGTGCACCGCATCATGACCTGGCCGTCAAACAGTTCACTGATGGCATGTGCGGCGGTATGCTCAGTGCCGATATCAAAGGCGGCGCAGCCGCAGCGGAAGCTTTCATTGCTGCGTGCCAGTACATTAAATTTGTTCCCAGCCTGGCCAGCTTCGAAACGACCTTGTCCTATCCGGTCAAGACGAGCCATCGTGCCTATCCGCCGGAAGCCCTCAAGAAAGAAGGCATCTCAGCCGGCATGATCCGCTTCTCCATTGGCCTGGAAAAAGCCGACGACATCATTGCCGATTTGGAACAGGCTTTAGCTAAAATCTAAGACCGGGAACTCGTTCTCTTAGTACTACAATTGTTGAAAAATCCCTTTCTTTGCACGCGTACTCCTGTCCGCGAAGCAGAGAAGGGGATTTTTGTATTATGCGAATCTTGCATGGAAAAGCCATTTTATTTACAGAATCTTGACACAAACTTTACAATTCTATATGATACGTGTAGAAAACGTATATTATATGATAATAAAAATTACTTATACTTAACGAAAGAGAGGTCATTCTATGGATCAAAAGCAAGAAGCAGCCTTGCAAGCGAAATTCAACAAATTTAAGTACGAATCGCTTTTGGGCGTCTTTATCGGTTATGCAGCGTACTATATCGTTCGCAACAACTTCATTTTTTCTACGCCCTACTTGAAGCAGGAACTCAATTTGAGCGCTACGGAAATCGGCCTGCTTACGAGCTGCATGCTCATTACGTACGGGTTGTCCAAAGGCTTTATGAGCATGCTGGCTGATAAGGCCAATCCCCGCTACTTCATGGCTACAGGCCTTTTCCTGTGCGTCCTCGTCAACATTGCTATGGGTTTTAGCACGAGCTTTTATCTCTTCACGGGACTTGTCGTGCTCTTAGGCTTGTGCCAGGGCATGGGCGTCGGGCCGTCTATCATCACGGTTGGCCATTGGTTTCCCCGTTCCCAGCGCGCCCGGGCCAGCACGATTTGGAACGTATCTCACAATCTCGGCGGCGGCCTCGTTTCACCGCTCGTTGGCGGAGCTATGGCCTATGTCGGCACAGAACATTGGCGTACAGCAGCGTATCTTGTGCCGGCCGGTGTGGCAGTTATTGTCATTGTCTTCGTCCTGTATCTGGTCAAACGCCGTCCTGTTGAAGAAGGGCTGCCGCCAGTAGAAGAGATGTATCACGAAGAATCAGTCACGACAAAGGTGCTGGAACACACGGCAGAAGCGCCGAAGGACATGTCGCCATTTAAGATTTTCTGGGAATACGTTTTCAAGAACAAAAACTCGTGGTATCTCGTCTTTGTTGATATTTTTACATACATGGTCCGGTTCGGCATGATTACGTGGATTCCCTTGTACCTCTTGACAGAAAAGGGCCTGACTCGTGGGGAAATGGGATTTTCCTTCATGCTTTTTGAATGGGCGGCTATTCCTTCGACAATTCTGGCCGGGATTATCGTCGATAAGTACTTCAAAGGCCGTGTCATGCTCCTGCCTATGTCGTGTTTGGTCGTCGTCCTCTTGTGCGTCTTCGGTTACATGACGTCTAATTCTGTCGTGGCCATTACGCTTTTTGCGACCATTACAGGCTGCCTCATCTACATTCCCCAGTCCATGGTTGCCGTACAGGCTATGGAAGTTATTCCCAGTTTTGCCCTCGGTTCGGCTGTAGGCCTGCGCGGTTTTATGAGCTACCTTGTAGGCAGCTCTTTGGGAACGACGCTCTTTGGCTTTGTCGTCGACCATTGGGGCTGGAACTCCGGCTTCTATACAATCATGGCAGGCGTCGTTATTTGTTTCCTGTCGTGCTATCTGTCGTATCGTGGTGCTAAAGAAATTTACGGCAAATAAAGAAGGCTTTCCTATAATATACGTAGTATAAAAATAAAGGAAATTCCCGTATCCATAGAACGTGCAATTGCGATGGAAACTAAATAGGGAATTTCCTTTTTCTTTTCATATTTGTCCAATGGTAGTACAATAGGAAGCGACACGCGTAGCCCGCGTGGGAAGTAAGGGGGAATCATTATGCATACAACAGTAGTAAAAGAAGTAGAAGCCTATGTAAGAGAGCATAGGGAAGAAATCCTCGCTAAATACGAGGAACTCGTCAATTTGAAGGACTTTTGGCGTGACGCCAGAGCCGTAGACGACGTTGGGGAATGGTTGAAAAAGGAATTCACTAACGCTGGTTTTGATTGCAGCCTCGTGAGTTTTACACCGGAAGCAGGCAATGCCCTCGTCGGCACCTTAGGTGCTGACCGTCCCGGTAAGCCCATCCTATTCAGCGGCCACATGGATACGGCCTTAGCTTCGGAACTCTACGCAGAACAGCCATTCCGCATCGAAGAAGGTAAAGCCTATGGTCCTGGCGTAGTCGATATGAAGGGCGGTCTGATCATTGCTTTATACGTAGCGAAAGCATTGAATGCCGTAGGCTATGACGAACGGCCCTTGAAAATTCTCTTCGTTCCGGATGAAGAAGGGTCCCACCAATTTACAAACGTTGCCGGCTACTTGACGGAAGAAGCGGCAGGCTGTTTCTTTGCCTTCAACATGGAAACAGGCCTTATGGACAACTCCCTTACAGTCGGCCGTAAAGGTGGCATAGGCATTGACGTGGAAGTGACGGGCAAAGCGGCCCACGCTGGCCAGGCCTTTTTTGAAGGTGTCAATGCTATTGAAGAAATGGCCCATAAAATCGTAGCCTTTCAGGCTTTGACGGATGCCGGAAAGGGCACTACCGTTAATACAGGCGTCATTAAAGGTGGCACGGTGCCTAACGCCGTACCTGATGTCTGCACGTGTGAGCTCGACGTCCGCTTTACGACGCTGGATGAACTGGAACGCGTACGTAAGGCTATTGAAGTCATTTGTGCCACAAGTCATGTCACAGGCGCCACGTGCTCGTATAGAGAACAACACGTGTTCCCGCCCTTTGTAACCGGTGAAAAGGAAATGAAGCTCTTCCATTTTCTGGAAAAAACGGCAGAAACCTATGGCTATGCCCGAACGCAGCCTGCCCAAGTAGGTGGCTGCTCCGACGCGGCCTTTATCCAAAAAGCAGGCATTCCCGTTCTTTGCTCGTGTGGTATCCGAGGTGACCGGCATCACACGACAGATGAATTTGCCGTCGTAGACTCCCTGTTTGAACGCATCCAATGGCTTACAGCAGCAGTCATCGATGCAGGAGAACTGGCAGAATAATACGGCCGGCCGAATTAAAGGAAAAAGAGGAACCCTTGACGTGAACCTAAAAGGCAAAATGCCTTTATAGTATATGATGAAATCAGAAAAACACACATTTTCGGTGACTGCTTGTAAATCGTGCAACGGAGGAAACTCATACTTGCTTACCTTTGCGGCCCGGGAATGTGTGTTTTTTATTTGCAGGAGGTACTTCTAATTTACAGGTCTTTTGTTAGTTGACTTTTCTCTGCTTTTCTCGTACAATCGGTGAGTATATTTTACTTGTAGACTGTGAGAAAGAAGAGGTTTGTATGCGTATAGTTACATTTGTGAGACAGCATCCGTATTGGTTTTTGACGGTATGTGCTATGGTTCTGTTTTTGATGGCAAATCAGCTCCTGGCCATTACGGATACGTCTGAGTCGAACTATGCTTTGACGGCAAAGGAGATGGTCCTGTCTGGGAATTGGGTTTCGCCACAGATTTATGGTCATTTCTGGTACGATAAACCTGTTTTTTATTATTGGGAATTAGCAGCGTCTTTTGCTGTCTTTGGCTTTAATGAGTTTGCTGCCCGTTTTCCTTCCGCTGTCATGGGGACACTGAGCGTGTTGCTCACGTATTGGTTTGCCCGGCGGGTCTATGACCGGCATATCGGTATGGCGGCGGCTGTGATCTATATGACCTCATTTGAAGGCTGGTTCTTGTCTAAGGCGGTCATTACGGATGGTACCTTGTTTTTATTCCAAAGTGCGGTCGTAGCCTTTTTCTATTTAGGTTATACAGAAAACCGGCGCTGGTACTGGTTCTGCTATGTCTTTGCTGCTTTAGCCGTCCTTACGAAAGGACCTGTCGGTCTTGCCTTGCCCGGTCTGGCAGCTCTCCTATTTCTGGCACTAAAACGGGACTGGAAAGAGCTTTTCCATGTTCATTTGCTGGCGGGACTGGGGCTCTTCCTGCTGTTGGCCGGTTCCTGGTATGGCACTATGTATGTACTGCACGGTCGTGATTTCCTGCTTAATTTCTTTGGCGTCCACAATTTTCTGCGGGCCACTGTGTCAGAGCATCCGGCTCAAAATGTGTGGTATTATTATATCCTCATTTTCTTCGTAGGCTTTGCGCCGTGGAGTTTTACTTGGCCCTATGCCCTGTGGAAGTATCGGCAGAGCCGTACGTGGTCTGTAACGAAGGGCGATAGCTGTGTCCTTTTCCTGGCTGTATATGGGACTGTGGTCTTTCTGTTTTTCTCTCTAGTAGCGACGAAATATACGACCTATACGTATCCCATGGTTTTTTCCTTGTCCATCTTGACGGCTCTTATGTACCGCCATTGGCATATATCGTTTACGAGGGCGGCCGGAGTAGTGTATTCACTCTTGGATCTCTTTGTTGTGCCTCCTATTATGCTGCAACATTCAGGCAAGGAAATTGCCCGGGAGCTGGAGCACCTTCCTACGGACCGGGCTATTATTTGCTACTACGATGACTATCGGACTAGTGCCGTATTTTATAGTGGCAAGACTATTTATATGGCCGTGCCCAAGGATGAGCTGGCCAGTATGGAACCGGGGCAGCTGAACTGGAATGCTAAAAACGTCATGCCGATGATTGCTATTGAAGACGCACTGTCGCAAATGGATCATATCGTCATTGTTGATGATAAGCGGGATAATACGGCAGTGACGGATTACTACGCGGCCCATGCCCTTGTTCCAGATGATGTGTCTTTGCCGGACGATATAGATATTTACTCCGTTGTTATTCCTGCCGATGGGGGACAGAGTACTATATAGAAAAAATTACTTTCGTATTATGGCTTATTTTGCTCTGTTGCCTTTTTGGTGGCAGGGCATTTTTGTGTTGCCACGAGGTATGATGTGAAAGTGAAGTCAAGGTATATGGATTGTTCAAATTTTTGTAATCTTTCTTTATCTTTTCTTTAGGAGACCTTACATTTCCAGTAAAAACCGACTGCTATACTAAGCGTAACAACTTGGAAGGAAGGTATCCCTCATGCAAGCTTTGGAGTATTTGAAACGGCATCCCTATGTGTTGCTCACCGTATGCGCTTTGACGTTGTTCCTGGTGGCCAATAATTTTCTGGCCATTACCGATTCAGCTGAGTCGAATTATGCCTTGACGGCAAAAGAAATGGTTTTGTCGGGGAATTGGGTTTCGCCGCAGATTTATGGTCATTATTGGTATGATAAGCCTATTTTTTATTACTGGGAATTGGCGGCGTCTTTTGCAGTCTTTGGCTTCAACGAGTTTGCTGCCCGTTTGCCGGCGGCCCTTACAGGGACGGTAACGGTACTCTTTACGTATTGGTTTACAGCGCGCGTCTATGACAGGAAAATCGCTATGGCTGCAGCCGTCATTTACATGACCAGTGTCGAAGGCTGGGTTATGTCTAAGGCCGTCATTACGGATGCGACGCTGTTTCTGTTTCAAAGTACAGTTGTAGCCTTCTTTTACTTGGGGTATACGGAAAACCGGCGCTGGTACTGGCTCTGCTATGTCTTTGCTGCTTTGGCAGTACTCACGAAGGGGCCTGTCGGCCTTGCCTTGCCAGGATTGGCTGCTCTCCTCTTCCTGGCAGTGAAGCGGGACTGGAAAGAACTGGTTCACGTCCATCTCCTGGGCGGTATGGTCTTGTTCCTTGTTCTCGCCGGTTCCTGGTATGCGGCTATGTATGAGCTGCACGGTAATGACTTCCTGCTTAATTTCTTTGGCGTTCATAATTTCCTTCGCGCCACAGTACCGGAACATCCGGCACAGGATGTATGGTATTTCTACATTGCTATGTTCTTTGCCGGCTTTGCGCCGTGGAGCTTTACGTGGCCTTACGCTCTGTGGAAGTACAAGAAGAGCCATACGTGGCCTGTAACACGGCAGGATACGTGCGCTGTTCTCCTTACTATATATGCGGCAGTGGTCTTTGTCTTTTTCAATATCGTAGCGACGAAATATACGACTTATACCTATCCCATGGTCTTTTCCCTGTCCATCTTGACAGCTCTCATGTTCCGCGACTGGCACATAGGATGGAGAAAAATTGCCTGGCCTGCAGGTATGGCCTATATGCTCATTGCTGTCATAATAGCACCGCCGTTGATGCTACAGCATTCAGGCAAGGAAATCGGCCTGGAGCTAAAGCAGATGGACACGGACAATGCCATCATTTGTTATTACAAGGATTATAGTACAGGTGCCGTCTTTTATAGCGGCAAGACAATCTACCGGGGTGAGCCAGCCGATAAAATTGCCGGCATGGAACCAGGGAAGATCAGCTGGAATGCTAAAAACGTCATGCCTTTTATGGCCATCGAAGACGTACTGCCTCAAAAAAATAATATCGTCATTGTCAATGAAAAACGAAATAATGAAGCTGTAACAAATTACTACGCAGCCCATACACTGTACCTGAATAAGCTTTCCCTGCCAGGGAACATCGATATCTTCTCCGTTGTGGCACGGAATGATGACGGTGGCGAGCATATGTAGGTCTGATTTTCTAAAAGCTCATCTTAAGTCCTTATGGCTGAGATGGGCTTTTAGCATGGGAACGGGAGTATGGTACCGCTGTTTTTGGCATTGAGCGTGTCTGTAGTATAATATTGGTAACCATAAGAAATATATCATAGATAGGATGTGAAACCATGGAGCTTAATGCAGCGCAGCGTGACGTCGTATACGATGTGACGGATCCTATACTGTTGCGGGCACCGGCCGGGACGGGCAAAACGAGTGTCCTGGCGCAGCGGGTGGCCCATATTTTGGCGGCCGGCCTGGCAACCGGACCGGAGGTCTTGTGCCTGACCTTTACGAACCGTGCTTGTAAGGAGCTAAAAACGCGGATTTTCTCAGAGGCTAAAGAGGACGGCTTGTCTGTGGAGGTACGGACGATTCACAGCTTTTGTTACAATCTGGTGCGGGAAGAAGCCAAGGCGAGTGAAAGCGTGTACAGTGATTTCCTGATCTTGGATGACGAAGACTGCCAGCAGATCGTGAAGGATTTGGCCCGAGACATGGGAGCACCTTTGCGCGTGCGGGCCTTACAGTCTTTTTTGGAAAACGAGAAGAAACACCGTATATTGCCTGACCTGGTTTTACCCAAAGCGTCTGACGAGGCTGTGCAAATCTGGCTGGAGGAACACGGTAAGGCCTTTGCCCAGGCATATGAGCGGCGCCTGGCGGCTAATCATGGTGCCGATTATTCAGACCTCATTACGATTGCTTACGAGCTGTTACAAGATGAAGCTTGTTGTCAGCGCTGGCGCGAGCGATATAAATATATAGCAGTCGACGAAGTACAGGATACGAGCGAAATTGAGTATACTCTTTTAGAGCGCTTATTTCCCGGCCGGGTAGTGCTGCTCTGCGGTGACTGGTATCAGACGATTTACGAATGGCGCGGTTCGTCGCCTGATTACATCCTCAAGCGGTTCCGGGCCGGGTATGGGCCACGGGAAATTACCTTTACGACGAATTACAGGGCTACACCGCTTTTGCTGCAGGCCAGTGAAGCCTATTTAGAGACCTTTTTTAAGGACGTCAGCCATATCCACAGCGAGGCTGATCAAGCTGATCCGGGTGAACCCATCTATCGGCATGAGGCGTCTACATTTATGGATGAAGGGCGCTGGATTTTTGCTGAAATCGGCAAGCTCCCCAAGGATACGTGGCAGCGCATTTGTATCCTCGTGCGCGCTAATAAGGATGCCAAAATGATCTGGAACTGCGTGCGTGCGCACAATGAAAATGTACCGCCTGCAGGGCGGCTGCCTTTTACGACGGTAGACCAGTTCCAGCTTTTTAAGAGGCAGGAAAGCAAGGATGTCGTTGCCTATTTGCGCCTCTGCCTTAACCGGCACGATAGCCTGAGCGTACACCGCATTGCTAATCGCTTTGTTCGCACTGTAGGTGAGCAGTCCCTAAAGACGATAGAAAGTAAGGAATACCGGCAACTGGGTCTGACACTGGCCGATTTTGCCGACAGTCAAAGCCTGCGCTATGGCGATCCTTACGGCCTTTTGCAGGAAGCCTTGCAGGCCGGGCGGATTGTCGTCTTTGACGTAGAAAGCACGGGCACCGATACGACGACAGATGATATCATCCAGATTGCAGCTATCCGCCTCAATGAGAGCGGCTATGTGCAGGAAAAATTCATGACCTATGTAAAGCCGACAAAAAGCGTTGGCCTTTCCTATTACGTTCATCACATAAGCGACGAACAGCTGCAGCGTGAAGGAAAGGAGCCGCGCGAAGCCATAGAGAAATTTATGGAATTTGCTAAGGATGCCGTCATCGTCGGCCACAATGTTACATATGACCTGTCTATTCTCTATAGTGAACGGCAACGCCTTCATATAGGCGGACCAGTCACGTGGCCTTACTATGACACTCTCGATATATATCGCCGCTTTGAGCCCAATTTGGTCAATCACAAACTCGCTACGATCAGTGAGTTTATTGGTACGAAGGACCAGCCCAGTCACGATGCCTTCGATGATATCATGGCTACAGCAGCGATTTTGCGCTATGCCCTGAGCCAGTATATTGCGCCCCAAACCGAGGCGCGGCGTCAGGCCATGGCGCGGTATGCGCCAGCATTTACGGACTTTGCCACTTTTATAGAACGTCTCCGCTGTCTGTCCTATACGGCACGGCCTCAGGACCTGGTGGCGACGGTCATGAATGATGGCGGCGTTAAGGCGTACTACGAACAGCATAAGCCTTTCGATAACGCAGCGGCTGAATATCCTATGGATCGTGTAGAAACCATACGCCGTCTCTATCGGATTGCTGCTGAAGGGGATGATGCGGCACAGAACAGCCGTGACGCCTTGACGGAATTTCTCAAGGTTACGTCCCTGTCGAATAGCGAACTCGATACAATGCTCGCAAAAAAGGTACAGATCCCCATCCTGACGATTCATCAGGCTAAGGGCCTGGAGTATGACTATGTCTTCTTAGCGTGTCTTGAGAATGAACATTTTCCTACGTACCAGGCCGTGCGTCGCGGCGACTTGTCGGAAGAAGAACGTCTCTTTTACGTGGCCATGACGCGGGCGAAGAAGCGCCTTTATCTGAGCTGGCACACAGGCGAAGGCGACCATGCCCTGGCCGTAAGCCCCTTTGTGAAAGCCATTCCAGATGAACTTTGCCAGGACGTATGAGTGGTAATAGAAGAACAGCCCTTACGGTATAATGCCGTAGGGGCTGTTTATCCGTTATGGAGTGTTATGCTAAAATAACATAGCGATTTATGACGAAAAAGTAAAATATGTTGTATTTTCCCTGACGAAAACAAAATGTTTACTCATAATAGAAGGAGAAGACGGAGATATCAGTTGTAACTATGGCTGATGCGGCCCCTTAGAAAGGAAGCGCAGAATCATCTCGACGCAGGGCCAGTCTGCTGGGAAGAGCAGATTTTTCTCCGTGACGAACGGCTTATTTTATCTTGCAACGGGCGTATCAGAGACGGACGAGGATAGGCATACAGGCAGGATAAGGGATACATACGAGAAAAAAAATTAGTTTTAGAGCGTGTGATGCTGCTTCGTATATGAAATAATAACAAATCATTATGGAGGGGAGGGAGTTGTATGTATCGTACTGAAGGTTTGAAATATACATCGCATATTAGCAGTACTCTGCAGGAATGTGAACTCCATACGGTCATCGATCAGGCGACACAGGGCGATATTCATGCTATGGTGCAATTAGGGAAATATTATCTTACCCGTGGTGATCATTACGATGAAAAGAGCGGGAAAAAGTGGCTCCTCGCAGCTAGTGACGCTGGCAATTCGGATGCCATGCTCCTCCTGGGCGAAGATTCGTATATGGATGAAAAGTATCGCCTAGCCCGGCGCTGGTACAAGGCCGCGGCTGACCTCGGCAATAGTGAAGCCATGCGCCGTATGGGTGATCTTTATTTTCAAGGTGAAGGAATACGGGAAAATATTAAAATTGCTCACATGTGGTATCGCAAATCGGCGCAGGCCGGAAACGGTACGGCAGCCTTCCAGCTGGCTATGAATTACCGCATTGGTGAAGTTGTACCTTGTAACTACAGCGAAGCCTTGACGTATTTTATTCAGGCAGCTCATTTAGGCGTAGACGCAGCGTGCACGGAAATCGGCAATCTCTATAGCCAGGGCGGGCCTGGGGTGGATCAGAACCTGCAGCAGGCCATACGCTGGTATAAGCAGGGCATCAATGCCGGTGATGAATGGGCCATGCTGTTTTTGGGTGAGCTCTATGAATACGGCATGGATCCGCCGCACTACGACGATGCCTTTACGTGGTATAGTGATGCCAGTTCTCACGGCAATGACGATGCCATGATCCATTTGTGCGATCTCTATCGCTATGGCCGGGGACAGCAGCGGAGTCTCAATAAATTCTTGCATTGGGCCGTTAAAGCGGCTACTACGGGGAATGAACGGGGACGCATGTTCCTGTATGACCCGTTCTTTTATTATAATGAACCGGATCTCATGCCTTATCGCCGGCCTGCGGCAGTGGCGAAGCTGAAGGCAAACGGTTCGGCCCGGGATAATTATCTCCTGGCTAAGCTCTGCGCGTCCGATATTAATACGCAAGGGGCGACAGATGAAAAGGATGCCTTTGTTTACATGCGTAAGGCTGCCGAGCAGGGCGAACGGAATGCTCTCTATGAAGCAGGTCTCATGTATGATCTGGGCATTTATACGAATAAAGATGTCACCCAGGCTGTGTCCATGTATCAACGTGCGTCCGAAGCCGGTCATTTATCAGCGATGGAACGGTTAGCCGTGCATTACCTAAGCGGCAGCGGCGTCGAAAAGGGACTGCATTGGATACGCCAGGCTGCAGCGGGCGGTCATCCTTCGGCCTGTCTGACCTTGGGCTATCTCTATATGGAAGGTTCATTTGCCGGGATGACTGTGCCCCTGGACGATGTACAATCGTACAAGTGGATGCAGCGCGCCGCCAACCATGGCAATGCGGAAGCTATGTTCCAGTTAAGCTCCATGTATTTCTTAGGTGACGGCGTGCACCAGAACCAGGAACTGGGCCAGCACTGGATGCAAATATCGGCAGACCTGGGGTATAAGAATGCCATTCAGTTTTTGGCCGTCATGAAAGAAGAAGCGGCTGATTCTCCAGGGAAACATTTAAGCTAAAAGAATAAACACTCTTATGCTCGTTTATAGCGGTCATAAGAGTGTCTTTTTTTTGCCGATTTGGCGTTTTCTTGGTATAATAATAGTGGTTTATTTGTTAAGAAAGAAAACGAGGTACGATTTTATGCAAATATCAACTAAATTTTCTATAGCTATCCATATTTTGACGGCGACGGCCTATTTTTCCCAGGACTATAAAGTAACGAGTGATTTTCTCGCTGGGAGCGTAGGCTGTAATCCCGTCATTATCCGTAATCTTGTGGGTCAACTAAAAGGCGCCGGGCTTTTGGAGACACGGCGTGGTCCTGGTGGTATTACGCTGGCTAAGCCCTTAAGTGAGATTACGTTTTTGCAGGTTTATGACGCTGTGGAAAAGACCAGTCATGAAGACTTGTTCCGCTTCCATAGCCACCCCAATCCACAGTGTCCTGTAGGACGTCATATTCATGAAAGCCTGACTATCGAGCTCGATGCAATCCAGCAAGCTTTTGAGGCCGAGCTGGCCCGTCATACTGTGGCGGACGTGTATACGGAAACAGTAGAAGATATTCGTAAAGAAGGATAAAAGAAATGCCACCTGGCTAAGGCCGGGTGGCATTTTTTATGGTGCTTATTTTTCAGCCAAAATAGCGTTGGCTTTTTCAATATTCGAGCGTACTTTTGCGATGCACGTTTTGAAGGTTGCTTTTTCGTCTTCGCTCAATTCGTAGTCCAGAACTTTTTCTACGCCGTTGGCGCCGATAATGGCCGGTACGCCAATGTAAATGTCGTGTTCACCATACTGGCCGTCGAGTTCGACAGAGCAGGAGATAATACGTTTTTCGTCGTGGAGAATCGTACGGACCAAGGTTGCTGCAGCCGATGCGATACCGTATTCTGTGCAGCCTTTGCCGGAAAGGGTGAGCCAGCCGCCTTGGATAGCTTTTTCCTGAATAGCAGCGCGGTCGAGCTTAACGCCGAGCTGGGATTCGATCTGGTCGAGAGTCTGGCCGTAGAAATTAACCTGGGACCAGGGCGCAAACTGGGAGTTGCCGTGTTCGCCCATCATGAAGGCAAAGAAGCCACGGCTGTCGAGGTTGGTAGCATCGCAGATGGCATGTACCAGTCGGGACGAGTCGAGCATTGTGCCAGTGCCGAGAACGTGGTTCTTGGGCAGACCCGTTAATTTCTGAATGAGGCGCGTAATGACGTCGCAGGGATTGGTAATATTGACAAAGTAGCCGTTAAAGCCGGCAGCCATGACTTTGGGCACATAATCCGATACCTGACGGACGCTGTTGGCAAGTTCGTCGTCACGGTTTAAAGACTGGCAAATACGGATATCACCTACGGCATTGACGATAATGTGGGCTTTAGCAAGGCCTGCATAATCGACGACGCGGTATGTCGTATGGTTGGGCATGAACATGAATGCATCGTTCAAGTCATTGCATTCACTGATGACTTTCTTTTCGTTGGCGTCACACAGGAGTACTTCGTCGGCGACCCCCATCATGCCGAGACAAAACGCGACATGCGCACCTACGTGACCTAAACCTGCAACCCCGATAATTCTTTTTTCTATCATTTAAAACGCCTCCCTCAAGTACTGTGCCAGTTTCTATAGACAACTGGCATAGCATATATACCTAACCTTTATGCTATGCCTTTAAATGTATCACAATGAGTTAGACCTGTAAAGGGAAAACACAAAATACGCCTGAAAAAGACAGAAATTTTTCTCTAATGGACAGAAGAACATAAAAAAAGAGCGCTTGTCCCTGCGCGGGAATAGCGCTCTGCCTTGTTCTTAGAGAAAGGCTTCTAAACCGTGTATATTAATCCTTGAAGTAAGGCTTGAATACGGAGCGGTTCGGTTCTTTATGGACCTTTTTGCGGTTTTTATCGCCGTTTTCATGACGACGGTCGCGGCTGCCTTCGTTACGCTGGCTGCGGCGGGAATCGCCTTCATGGTCTTTACGGCGCGGGCGGAATTCTCGACGGCCGCCTTCACGTCGGTCACCATTGCGATGGTCTTTGCGGCCACCTTCACGGCGACGGCTGCGGCTCACGCGGAGCGGTGCTTCTTCCGTAATCTTAACCGGAGTCGTATCCGGTTCCTTCGTCAGGAGCTTAATGGCTGCGGCGACAAGGGAGACGGAATCAAAGTTGGAGAGCAGTTCTTCAGCGTTCGATTTGTACATGGCGAAATCTGCTTCTTCCGTCGTAACAATGAGGTTGCGGATTGCTGCCTGCTGGGCGCCTTCGAGGGCTTCCGAAAGGGTAGGAGCTTTGCGGCGTTTGATGGAGCGCTTAATGAGGCGTTCGATTGTGCGCAGGTGTTCCATTTCGCGGGGAATGACGAAAGTCGTAGCTTCACCTGTCTGACCGGCACGGCCTGTACGGCCTACACGGTGTACGTAGCTTTCAGGATCCTGCGGCAGGTCGTAGTTGAAGACGTGGGTGACACCGCTGATGTCGAGGCCACGGGCAGCTACGTCAGTAGCGACGAGGATATCGATAGTGCGTTCGCGGAACTGGCGAATGACTGTATCACGTTTGGCCTGGGTCAGGTCGCCGTGAATGCCTTCGGCAGAATACCCGCGTTTTTTCAGGGCTTCGGAGACTTCGTCAACGCGGCGTTTTGTGCGTACGAAGATGATTGCCAGGTCTGGTTCCTGCAGATCGAGGAGGCGGCAGAGGATATCGAACTTCTGACGGTCTGGTACTTCGATGTAAGACTGTTCGATCAGTTCCATGGTTACTTCTTTAGCTTTCATGCGGATGATCTGAGGATCGTGCAGGAAGTTTTCTGCCAGTTCCTGGATCGGCTTAGGCATCGTAGCCGAGAAGAGAAGCGTCTGCCGTGTTTCCGGCGTAGCACCCATAATTAATTTAATATCATCTATAAAGCCCATATTCAGCATTTCATCTGCTTCGTCGAGGACGATAGTGGAGATGTGGCTGAGCTGGATCGTTCCGCGTTTCATATGATCAATGAGGCGGCCTGGTGTGGCCACAATGATCTGCGGGCATTTGCGCAGGCGGCGCAGCTGCCGTTCCATATCCTGGCCACCGTAAATCGGCAGGGCCTGGATCGACGTATGCTGGGCAAGGTGGTTGATTTCTTCAGCGACCTGTACTGCCAGTTCACGCGTCGGCGAGAGAATGACCGTCTGAATGTCTTTGGTTGCCGGAGCGGCCATAATTTTTTCCAATACGGGGATGCCGTATGCAGCCGTCTTGCCGGTACCGGTCTGAGCCTGGCCAATCATGTCTTTGCCGGCCAGTGCAACCGGAATAGATTCTGCCTGGATAGGGGTTGGTTCTTCAAAACCCATGTCATTCAATGCACGGATGATCTCTTCACTGATATTTAATTCTTGAAATTTTTCTAACATAGTTCCTCCTTTATGGTAACAATTCATTCTATCATCTATTACTTGAAAAAGATAGAGTAATGGAAAATTATTTTTAGAAAATGATTTTGTGCCGTTCAGGTTCACGCTGTCTGTCAATCCGCTTTACGTTAAGAAGACGCTTAAATACAGAGGTTTTACATGGGCCTATTGCAAAAAGTGGGCTTTTTGTTGTAAAATGTTGAATTGATATTAGTGTTAGTTAGTGTCAGTAGCTCATCAATACGTTCGTAATGGAGGTCTTTTCGTGTTTGATAAATTCATACAACATCTTCTCGGCAATAACACGGACCGGGAATTGAAAAAAATGTGGCCTATTGTGCGTCACATTAATGATCTGGAGCCGCAGGTGACAGCTCTTAGTGATTCGTCGCTCCAGGCTAAGACCTTTGAATTCAAGGAACGCCTGAGTAAGGGTGAAACGCTGGACCAGATCCTGCCGGAAGCCTTTGCCGTGGTTCGTGAAGCGTCACGCCGTGTCTTGGGCATGCGTCATTTCGATGTGCAGCTTCTGGGCGGTATTGTCTTACACCGTGGCGATATTGCCGAAATGAGAACCGGCGAAGGGAAAACCCTGGTTGCAACCTTGCCGGTCTATTTGAACGCCCTTACTGGAAAAGGCGCCCACGTCGTTACGGTAAATGATTACTTGGCTACGCGTGACAGTGAAGAAATGGGCCAGATTTATAAGTTCCTCGGCTTGTCCGTCGGTCTGATTGTCCATGATTTGACGTATGAACAGCGCCGCCGTGCTTATAATTCAGATATTACGTACGGTACGAACAATGAATTTGGCTTCGACTACCTGCGTGATAATATGGTTATCAGTAAGGACCAGATGGTACAACGGCCTCTGAATTACTGTATCGTCGATGAAGTGGACAGTATCCTCATCGATGAAGCCCGTACACCACTGATCATTTCCGGTCCTGGCGAAAAGTCTACCGATCTGTACTATACTCTGGCAGGGATCGTTAAGCATTTTACGGCTGACGATTACATCATGGATGAAAAGCAGAAGACCATTGCGCCGACCGATTCCGGCGTAGCTAAAGTCGAAAAGATGCTCGGCATTAGCAACATGTTCGATAGCGAACACCTGGAGTTGAACCATCTCGTCATTCAGGCACTGCGCGCCAAATTCATGATGCACCGCGATAAGGATTACGTCGTCAAGAATGGCGAAATCGTCATTGTCGATGAATTTACGGGCCGTCTCATGTTTGGCCGCCGTTACAGCGATGGTCTCCATCAGTCCATTGAAGCGAAGGAAAATGTCAAGGTTCAGGGCGAAAGCAAGACCTTGGCTACAATCACCTTCCAGAACTACTTCCGTATGTACGAAAAGCTTGCCGGCATGACCGGTACGGCCAAGACGGAAGAAGATGAATTTAATAAGATTTATAAACTCGACGTGTACGTCATTCCGACGAACCGCCCGGCTATCCGTAAGGATTTACCGGATGTCATTTATAAGACGAAGAACGCGAAGTACCGTGCCGTCGTACGGGAAGTTGTCAAACGTCATCAGACCGGCCAGCCGATCCTGGTCGGTACGACGAGCATCAGCCAGTCGGAAATCCTGAGCCGTCTCCTTGATCAGGAACACATCGTTCACAACGTGCTGAACGCCAAGTTCCATGAAAAGGAAGCTGAAATTATCAAAGATGCCGGCCAGAAGGATATGGTTACCATTGCAACCAACATGGCTGGCCGTGGTACAGATATTAAACTGGGCAAAGGTGTGCCTGAATTGGGTGGCCTCATGATTATCGGTACAGAACGGCACGAAAGCCGTCGTATTGATAACCAGCTCCGCGGTCGTGCAGGCCGTCAGGGCGACCCCGGTACGACACAGTTCTATCTGTCCCTTGAAGATGACCTCATGCGTATTTTCGGCTCTGATAATATTTCCAAGTTTATGGATAAGCTCGGTCTCGACGAAGATGAACCGATTACGGCCAGCATGATTACCAAGTCCATTGAAAAGGCGCAGAAGAAGGTCGAAGGCCATAACTTCGAAATTCGTAAATACGTCCTTGAATATGACGATGTCATGAACCAGCAGCGTGAAGTCCTCTATGGCCAGCGCCGCCAGGTACTTACAGCCGATTCCCTGAAGGATACCATTCTCGGTATGGTCAGCGACATCATCGATGATGGTCTGGCTAAATACGCTGATGAAAAGCTCTATCCGGAAGAATGGGATTTCGCCGGCCTCTTGACGCAAATGCAGCAGTACTTCATTCCGAAGGATGCCGTTACGAGCGAAGAGCTGGAAAACATGAGCCGTGTGGAAGTCAAAGAAAAGCTCTATCAGATCGCCAGCGATCTCTACGCTGCCCGCGAAGAAGAAGTGGGCTCCGAAACGATGCGTGAATTGGAACGGGCCATTATGCTCCGCGTTGTCGACAGCAAGTGGATGGACCATTTGGACGCTATGGATGCCCTCAAGGAAGGCATCAACCTGCGTGCCTATGGCCAGAAGAACCCCCTTGTCGAATATAAATTTGAAGCCTATGAAATGTTTGAAGAAATGGTCGACTCCATCAAGAAGACGACTGTTACCTTCCTCTATCACATTCAGATTACGTACAGTAAGCAGCCGGACGTACCTAAGGTAGAAGATCACCTGCAGGGCGCCAAGGAAGTACACGACGAAATCCCTGAATTAGGCGAAGAGGAAGATTTGGAAAACGGTAAGAAAGAGTAATTCGAAGTAAGCTAGCGGGAACTTATACAGGCGTTTGCCTCTCTCATCAGGGGCGGCGCCTGTCCTATTGTATTTTTATCATTTGAAAGATGGTGATTCTTGTGTTATTGGAAGAAATGCGTAAGCCTTTGGAAGATTTAAAGAAGAGAATACAGGAAATCGGGGATTCACTTTAACCTCGCTAAAAAGAAAGACCGCATTATGGATCTGGATATGCAAATGAGCGATCCTGATTTTTGGAACGACCCGGACAAGGCCCGTAAGATTTCGCAGGAAGCGACACTCCTGAAGACGGAAGTCGAAGGCCACGAAGAACTGGCAACGAAAGCAGCAGACCTCCTGGACTACCTGGAAATTGCCATGGAAGAAAAGGAATCGGATCTGGCCGGTGAAATTGAAGAACAGTACAACGCTCTCTTGAAGGAAATCGAACGGCGCGAAGTATTGCTGCTCCTTTCCGGTGAATACGATACGTGTAACGCCATCCTGACCTTCCACGCCGGTGCCGGCGGAACGGAAGCCCAGGACTGGACGCAAATGCTCGTGCGCATGTATACACGCTGGGCTGAACAGCACGGCTTTAAGATCAATGTTATGGATATGCAGCCTGGTGATGAAGCCGGCATTAAGAGTGCTGCCTTTACCATTGAAGGGGAATATGCTTACGGCTACTTGAAGTCAGAAAAGGGCGTGCACCGTTTGGTCCGTATTTCACCCTTCGATGCTGCAGCACGTCGTCATACATCCTTTACGGCTGTCGATGTCATGCCGGAACTGCCGGACGATGTGGATATTGAAATCAATATGGATGATGTCCGCGTTGACTATTTCCGTGCGTCCGGTGCCGGCGGCCAGCACGTCAATAAGACGAGCTCCGCTGTACGTATGACCCATATCCCGACGGGCATCGTTGTGCAGTGCCAGAATGAACGGTCTCAGGTACAAAACCGGGAAATGTGTATGAAGTACTTGCGCGCCCGTTTGTTTGAACTGGAACAGGAAAAGCAAGCCCAGCTGAAAGCCGAAATCGGCGGCGAACACCAAGCCATCGAATGGGGCAGTCAGATCCGCTCGTACGTATTCCACCCGTACACGCTGGTCAAGGATCACCGTACGAATGTGGAAACAGGGAATATTCAGGCCGTCATGGATGGAAATCTGGATATGTTTATTGAAGGCTTCTTGCAGCAGCAGAAAGAAAAGCGGCTGGCAAAGCAGAGCATATAAATGATGAATAAGAAATGGATCATTACAGGTGTGGTCGTCGCAGCCTTGCTTGCAGGGCTCGATCTGGGCGCACCGAAGCTGGCCCAGGCTGGTATTTACCAGGGTCTGGCAGAGCACATGGAAATTCAGCCGCAGGATGTGAGCATCACCAGCTCGCCAGGTATTGAAATACTGACCGGGCACATCGATGATGTTCAGGCCAGCGGTGATGAAATACGCATTGGCAAGCTGCGCGTCCAGCATATGGATTGCAACCTTCACGGCGTACAGTTCAACCCCATTGACAGCGTGACGCAGCACAAGCTCGTCGTCACGTCGGCCCAGAGTGGTGAGCTAAATGCGCGCATTACGAGTGAAGATTTGCAGGCCTATTTGAAACAGGCCGTAAAAGGTGCGAATGACCTGAAGGTTACCTTTAGTGGCGACCAGGTGCATTTGCAGGGCAAGATCCGCGTAGGCGGCCTGGTCAATGCTGATGCCGATATTAGCGGGCATTTTGGCATGGAAGGAACCAAGCTCATGTTCTTACCGTCTAATGTGACGGTGTCGGCGCTGGGCGCGAAATACAGCGGTTTCCAGCTGGCCCGCCTGGAAGTGTATGACTTTGCGGATTTTCCGCTTGGTATCGTACCGGACAGCATAACCATGCAGGGAGATTCCCTGACGCTGCACGGGCAGGTTAGTTAGCCGCAGATAAGGTGATTAGATGAACAAAAAGAACAAACGGAGTATCTGGCTCATGGTAGTTGCCATTTTTATTGGCCTCCTGTGCAGTATATATCTCTGTATGGAACGGAATCAGGTGGAAACAGACACCATGTCTATTGAGCAAGCCCTCGATTACGATGCTGTCGTCGTCATGGGGTTGAATGATGGCTATGATCTGGATACGATTCTGCAAAAATGCCGCGATGCCGGTATTACGAGTTTCACCATTTATGACACGACGCTGAACAAGATGACCCAGCGCGGTGAATGCTCACTCATTACGAAAATGGCCAGCGAGGTCTATTATCCCCAGTTTGGCCTGCGCAATGAAAACTACGAATATTACCTCATCGGTAAGCCGAAGAATCAGAATGATCCCTATTTTGATGAACTGACGGAAGATTTACAGACCCGTTTGGGCGCCAAAAACGCCGTAGTCATCGACAATCCCCAGTACCGCATCTTGGGTATTCACGGTGTCATGCCGGCCCTGGGCGAATTGAACCTGGGCATTATGTCGGCTGATGCCAACAAGATCGCCAAAGCCGGTTTCCACGTCATTTTGCGACCGACGAACTACAGCGATCCTACGCCAGATAAAGTGGAAGCCTTCTTCCGTCGTGCCGACAAGATTAAGCACGTCTCGGGCGTCATGTTTGTCGGTAAGGAAGTCTTGGGCTACAGCCCGGACGCAGGCGAACGGAAAGGCCTCTTACAGCTTACAGCAGACCGCATGCTGGCCCGTCAGATGCCTTTCTACATGATCGAAGCAGCCGACCAGCTGCAGTATGACAAGCAGGATGGCATGTATGACCTGGCCGGTCTCATGCATTATGATACGGTCCGCGTCTATGCTATGTCGAAAGAAGAACTGGATAAGATTACGCCGGAAGAAGCGACGATGCGTTTCTATATCAGCGATTTGGAACGTAACGTGCGGGCTAATCTCTATCCACTTTATAAGAAGCCGCTTCATGGCCAGTCTTTGACCGATACGAACCTCAACTACATTCACAACGTGTCGACGAAGCTGAGCGAACGGGGCTATCACCTGGGCAAGGCATCGGTGATGCCTCTGTATTACCCGAATAAGCTGCTCCTGGCTATTACGGCAGCGGCTGCAGCCTGTGGCTTCGTCTTGCTCCTGAACCTTTTACTGCCTCTTTCGAACCGCATCAACTATGGCCTTCTCGTCTTGGCCGTCCTCTTTGGTGCCGGTGGCACCATGATTGCCAAGGGCGCCCTCTTCCTGCAGATGATGGCTGTAGGCTGTGCTGTTACGGCACCGTCGGCGGCAATCCTCATTCTCCTTGACTATTGGAAGAGCCAGCACATTACGCAGAAGCTCGGCTACGGCCGGGTTATCCGCGATGGCACGCTGGGCCTCGCCGCAGCTGTGGGTATGTCCATGATTGGCGGTCTTTTCATTGCAGCCATGCTGGGCAACATCCGCTTCTTCATGGAATTCGATTACTACCGTGGTGTGAAGCTGACCTTCCTCTTGCCGCTCATTATCGTAGCCATTGGCTATGTACGCCGCTTTCCTGTTATGGGACGGCAGTTGGCAACGCCGGCAGATTTTACGGATTTTGTACGGAAATTCCTCAATATTCCTATCCGTATGGGAACACTCATCCTCGTGGGCTTCCTGGGACTGGTGGCGATTATTTTCGTCGGCCGCAGTGGCCACACGTCGGGCGTGCCTGTACCGGGCTTTGAAGTGGTTATGCGCCGTTTCCTGGAAAATGCTATGTATGCCCGGCCACGGGAAAAGGAATTCCTTGTCGGTCATCCGGCCTTTTTCCTCCTCGTCGCAGCCATTTACCGTAAATGGCCGCAGCTGTTGCATTTCTTCTTAGTCATTGCCTCGGTTATCGGCGTCGGCTCTATGGTAGAAACCTTTGCCCATATACGTACGCCTTTCCTCATGTCCTTTATCCGCGGCCTCGACGGCTGGGCAGTAGGCACGGTCTTGGGGATACTCCTCATTTGTGCCATTGCCATTTTCCAGTATGTAACGACCTGGCTCGGAAAGCGGGTGGACACGCGTGACTAAGATTGTCATTTCCGGTTATTACGGGTTTGCCAACGCTGGTGACGAAGCTATGCTGGCAGCCTTAATCGGCTCCCTGAAAGACCTCATGCCGCAGGCAGAAATCACAGTCATTACGGGCAATTCCCAGCTGACCCGGGAAAACCATCATGTGCGGACTGTTCATCGTCTGAATGTACCGGGGATTGCTGCCGCCCTGAGCCGGTCGGACCTGCTCATCAGTGGTGGCGGCAGCCTGCTGCAGGATGTAACCAGTACGCGCAGCCTCTATTATTATCTTTTTATTATGCGTATGGCCCTCTTTTTTCACGTACCGGTCATGCTGTATGCCCAGGGTATTGGTCCTGTGCGGCAGCCTAAGGCGCGGGCAGCTGTGCGCAAGGTGTTGCAGCGTGTACAGATGATCAGCGTCCGTGATAAGGATTCAAAAGGTGAGCTCGAACGCATGGGTGTTACAAAACCGCCGATCCATGTAACGGCCGATGCAGTGCTTTCCATTCACCCGGCCGATACGAAGGTAGGCTATTACCTCTTGAAACAGGCCGGCATCGATGGCGTCGGCGGCCGTATCGGTATTGCTGTCCGCAACTGGCAAAACCTGACCAGGTTTAAGGATGAAATTGCCAAGGCAGCTGATGTGCTCGTACAAGAAACGGGAGTCCGTATCATTTTTATCCCTATGCAGTATCCGGCTGACGTTGAAGCCGGTGCCGATATTGCGGCGCGCATGCACGAGCCGGCAACGGTCCTTAAGGCGAGCTACAATACAGTCGAGTTCATGGCTCTCATGGGCTGTATGGACGCGGTCATTGCTAACCGTCTTCACGCCCTGGTTTTTGCGTCCATTATGGGCGTGCCGGTCACGTCGATTTCTTACGATCCGAAAATCGACAGCTTTATTGATGCCATTGGGGAGCACATCTGTGGTACGATGGAAACGGTGACGGCTCAAGGACTTGTAGACGATGTTTTGCAAAAACTGAATCAGCACGGCATCTCGGCTGCCGTAAAAGGGCAGCTCAATCATTTGCGCCGTCAGTCTATGCGCAATGCTACGCTGGCCTTACAAGTAATAGAAAAAGAAAACAAGCGGTCCTGAAGCGCTGGGCGAGTTTGAGAAACAGCGATTTGCAGGCCGCTGTTTTTCGTATATAATAGTAGATGTCTGAAAAAATCTCGGACCCTGTAGTTGGCTGGGTCGAGGAAAAGAGGAATCACAGAAACCATGATTTATTTCAAGAATGTATCGAAGGTCTATGACAACGGTTCCGTTGCCTTGGATCACGCCAATGTGCATATTAAAAAAGGCGAGTTCGTCTTCGTCGTCGGTGCCAGTGGTGCCGGCAAATCGACGTTTATCAAGCTCCTGGACCATGAAGAGCTGCCGACGGAAGGCACGGTTATCGTCGATGGCATTGATGTGACCAAGCTGCGCAAGGGACGCGTGCCCTATTTGCGGCGCCGTATGGGAATTGTCTTCCAGGATTTCCGTCTCCTGCCCAATAAGACGGCTGAAGAAAACGTAGCCTTTGCCATGGAAGTTATTGAAGCGCCACGGCGGCTCATTAAAGAACGGGTGCGCAACGTACTTGATCTGGTCGGCCTCGTAGGCAAAGCCGATGCCCTGCCGAAGAACCTGAGCGGCGGCGAACAGCAACGTGTCGCTATTGCCCGGGCTATCGTCAACCGGCCGCTCCTTCTCATTGCAGATGAACCGACGGGGAACCTTGATCCGGAAACATCCAAGGGGATTATGGAAATTTTCACTAAAATCAACCACATGGGCACAACGGTTGTCATGGTAACGCACGATCAGACACTGGTCGACATGATGAATAAGCGCGTTATTGAAATTGTCGATGGTAAGATTGTCCGCGATGTACAGCAGGGAGGTTACGACTATGAAGATTAGAACTATGCGCTACTACCTCTCTGAAGCGTTCACGTCCTTTTGGCGTAACAGTTTCATGTCTATTGCGTCTATTGCGACGGTGGCTGTTTCTTTCTTCGTCCTGGGACTTTTTCTGATTATGGTAGCGAATTTGGACTATTTCGCTGATAATCTGGAAAACCAGGTACAGATCAGCGTTTATTTGAAGGACGGCCTGACGACAGATCAGGTCATGAGCGTTGGCAAGCGGTTGAAAGAACTGCCGGACGTGAAGTCCATCGAATTTACCAATAAGGATCAGGCCATGGACAAGCTGAAGGAACGGATGAAAGATCAGCCGGGGATCCTGGATGCTCTCGATGGCAAAAACCCCTTGCCTACATCGTATACGCTGACCCTGAATAATCCGGAACAGGTACGTAAGACAGCAGAAGTCGTAGGCGAGTACAAAGAAGTAGAAAGTACCCACTACGGTCAGGAAATCATTGAGCAGCTCTTCCAGGTGGCTACGATCATCCGCTGGGGCGGCATTGCGCTCATTATTTTCCTCACCTTTGCAACCTTATTTATTATTTCTAATACGATCCGCCTGACTGTATTTGCCCGGCGTCGGGAAATCGGTATTATGAAATACGTCGGTGCGACGAACTGGTTTATCCGCTGGCCGTTCCTCTTGGAAGGCTTGCTCCTTGGTTTTATTGGCGGCCTCATTGCCGATTTAGCCCTGGTCCAGTTCTATGAATTTACGGTGGCAACGATTCACCGGACCCTGGCCTTTTTACCTTTGGTCAGTCCGTACCCATTCATGTATCAGGCCAGCGCCATTATCCTCGTTATCAGCATGATCATCGGGGCTATTGGCAGTACCATTTCTTTGAAACGTTATATGAAGGTGTGATGTCATGCAGACTGTAAGCTACAAGAGATCCCTGTTGGCCATCGTGGCAGCACTTTGCCTGATGAATCCGGCCTGGGCGGTTCTCGCAGAAGATGAAGATCTGCAGAATCAGCTCTCGACGGTGCAGAGCCAGATGAACGAACAGGCACAAAAGAAGAACGAAGCCGAAGCCGTTATTGGCAACGTCTTTGAAAAGCTGCGGGTTATCCAGGAAAGCCTGGATGCAGCCCGGGCAGAATATAAGAATATTTCTGATCAGCTGGCAGAAACAGATAAGCAGATTGTCAAGACCCAGGGGGAACTGGAAAAAGCCCAGACCCATTTGGCCAGCCGCGAACAGGTTCTGAGCCGGCGTATTCGTGATATTTATATGCACGGTCAGCTGAATTACCTCGATGTCGTCGTAGGCGCTAAGGATTTTGACGATTTTGCCAATCGCATCGAACTCTTGCGGCGCATTGTCAATTCCGATTTAGAGCTCATTACTTCCATCCGGGAAGAACAGGCTCAGATTGCTTCAGCCAAAGCAGCGCTGGAAGACCAGCGGGCCCAACAGGCGAAGCTGAAGGATGAAGCGGCGGCCAAACAGGCAGAAATTGAAAAGCATAAGGCTGAACAGCAGGCCATCCTGGCAAAGGCTGAAAGCGATAAGGCTACGGCTGAAGAAGCGTACAAGGAATTGGAAGCATCGTCTAACCAGATTGCCCAGACCTTGCGTGACCGTGCTGCAGCCCGTCAGGCAGCAGCCGCGGCAGCAGCTGCTGCGGCGGCTCAGGCCCAGGCTGATAGCTCCAGCTCCGGTGGCGGTGGCAGCGTCGACAGCAGTAGTGATGCTTACCAGCCCGTCAGCGGCACAGGGGCTCTTATGTGGCCTGTAAACGGCGTTATTACGTCCCCCTTTGGTTATCGGAACCATCCGATCTTTGGCCGCCAGATTCTTCATTCGGGCATCGATATCGGTGTCGACTATGGCACGCCGGTCCACGCGGCCGATTCTGGTGTCGTCGTTGAAGCCGACTGGATCAGTGGCTATGGCTATGCCGTCGTCATTGACCATGGCAACGGCCTGTCGACACTCTACGGTCATAATGAATCCTTGGCTGTATCGGCAGGGCAGAGTATTTCCAAAGGCCAGGTTATTGCCTACGCCGGTTCTACGGGGAACTCGACAGGGCCGCACGTTCACTTTGAAGTGCGCTCCAATGGCGAACCGGTTGACCCCATGGGCTATTTATAAGACCAGAAGGAGGCCTTTATGAGTACACTAAATGAAAAACGAAAGAGCTGGATAAAAAAACTGACTGAAGCCATTTCCTGGGCGTTGCTCACGGTGGCGTGCAGTTTTCTCCTGCTCGCAGGCCTCTTTGCCTACTACACAGGTTCGCCGACGGGGTTTATCAAATTTTTCCGTACGCTCCACCTGGTAGAAACGAATTATCCCGGTGCAGTGGATAAACAGGAACTTCTTAACGGTGCTCTTGAAGGCATCGTCAGTAAGCTCGGCGACAAGCACAGCATTTATCTCGACGGCGATGATTTCCAGGCCTTTTCTGACGAAACGTCAGGTTCCTATGCCGGCGGCGGTGTCTATATTGGCACTAGTGATGACGGTGTCCTCGTAGCCGGCGTCATGGACGATAGTCCCGCCCAGGCAGCAGGCTTGCAGCGCGGCGATTTGATCCTTGCCGTCGATGGCAAGCCGACACAAGGCATGCCCTTAGAAGATGTATCGAAGGCCGTCCGCGGCCCTGAAGGAACGAGCGTCACCTTGACGATTGGCCGCGATGGTACGACGCAGGACTATACAATCGAACGGAAGAAGATAAAAATTCAGACCGTAGCCGGTCATATGGTAGAAGGCACGAACATTGGCTATATCCGCGTCGCTGTCTTTAGCGAAAATACTGGCGAAGAATTTACGAAGGAATTTCAGCGCCTCAAGGGCGAAGGCATGCAAAAGATGATCCTGGACCTGCGCAATAACCCAGGGGGACTCGTCGATCAGGCCGTTGCCGTGTGCAACAATTTCGTACCGCCTGACAGCGTCATCGTTTCCTTTACGTCCCGTTCTGGCGAAGAATCGGAATATAAAGCTGACGGGACAGACGAACGGATTCCTATGGTTGTCCTCATCAATGGCAACTCGGCCAGTGCCTCGGAAATCGTGGCCGGCTGTATTCAGGACTTGAAGCTCGGTACCATTGTTGGCACAAAGAGCTACGGCAAGGGCACTGTTCAGGGTGTGTATCCCCTCGATAAGGCCGGTGCCTTGAAACTGACCGTGGCCAAATACAAGACGACCAACGGCAGGGAAATTGACGGTGTAGGCATCGTGCCCGACGTAGAAGTCAATTTGGAACCGAACGATACGACAGATTTGCAGTATCAAAAAGCCTTGGAAATCTTGGAAAATAAATAAATGCCCTTGCCAAAGTCAGGGAAAACAGGTAAAATAATTAGGATACTGAAAAAGTATACTAGATCATATCGGGACAGATAGACGAGGGACGTGGTATACTTATATTACCGCGTCCCTTTTTTGTGTTTCTTTTTTTGAAAGAACGTCCCAGGGATCGTTGGTTTCGTTTTTTATCATGAGGTGAACCATGTTTATAGACAGAGCAAGAATATTTGTACAATCCGGCAGCGGTGGCGACGGCATGAGCAGCTTCCGCCACGAAAAGTTCGTACCCAAGGGGGGACCGAACGGCGGTGACGGCGGCCAGGGCGGCAATGTCGTCCTCGTAGCCGACCGCAACGTCAATACCCTCGTCGACTTCCGCTACCGCCGGCTCTTCAAGGCTAAGCCCGGTGGCAAAGGCCAGGGGAGCAATAAATTCGGCCGCGATGCCGATGATTTGATCATTCCCGTACCGGTAGGTACGCTCGTACGCGAAGAAACGACGGGCGCCCTCATGGCGGACCTCCACGAAGATGGACAGACGGCTATCGTTGCCAAAGGCGGCCGTGGCGGCCGCGGCAACTACCACTTCCGTACCAGTGCCAACCGGGCTCCGACCTTTGCTGAAAAAGGCGAACCTGGGGAAGAACGCTGGCTGAAGCTGGAATTGAAGGTTCTCGCTGATGTCGGCCTCATCGGTTATCCAAGCGTCGGCAAGTCGAGCATTTTGCGCTCCGTTTCGGCAGCCGAACCGGAAGTAGCGGCGTATCATTTCACGACCTTAAATCCGATTCTGGGCGTCGTTACCCTTTCGGAAATGCGCAGCTTCGTCATGGCCGATATTCCGGGCCTCATCGAAGGAGCTGCAGATGGTGTTGGCCTGGGTCACGACTTCCTCCGTCATATTGAACGGACGAAGATCCTCATTCACGTTCTCGACGTTTCGGGGAGTGAAGAACGCGATCCTATCGAAGATTTTGAAAAAATCAACAAGGAACTGTCCCAGTACAGCGAAAAGCTGTCGAAGAAGCTTCAGATCGTAGCTGCTAACAAGATCGACCTCCTCGAATCGGATGAACCTATGCAGCGTCTCCAGAAATATATGGATGAACGCCATATTGAAGTCTACCCGGTTTGTGCCGCTACAGGCGAAGGGTTGCCGGAGCTCATGGAATACGTTTGGCAGGTCCTTGATACGTACGTAGAGGAACCGGAACAGAATACGGAAGAGGTAGTCTACAAGATGGAAGAAAAACCGGACTTCGAAGTGTCCCGCGATGACGACGGCGCCTTCGTCATTACCGGCCCGCGTATTGAACGCCTCGTAGCCATGACCAACTTTAACGACGACATGTCCTTGCGTCGTTTCCAGCGTATTTGGCGCTATATGGAACTGGATAAGCTCCTGCGCAAGAACGGCATTGAAGAAGGCAATACGGTCCGTATTTACGGCATGGAATTTGAATATCATCAGTAAAGCATTGCTTTTATAGAAAGGAATTACCTATTGTGACAAGCAAAGATAAACGTACACTTAAAGCCTTGGCTTCGCAAATGCCGTCGGTCATCCAGATCGGCAAGGAAGGCCTGAGCAATCCCGTCATCGACAGCGCCCGTGCAGCCATTACGGCACGGGAACTGGTGAAGGCCCACGTCCTCAACAATGCTAACCTGGATACACAGGAAACCATGGAAGACCTGGCCGATATGCTCGGTGCCGAACTGGTGCAGGTTATTGGCCATTACGGTGTACTTTTCAAGAAGAAGAAAGAAAAATCCCATTACGAATTTATTAAAGCCTAGGAAGTGATCTCATGGACAGCATACGCAAGGGCTTTGGGGATAAGAAACGAATCGTCGTCAAGGTCGGTTCCAGTACGATTTCCCATAGCACGGGCAAGTTGAATTACCAGCGCATTGAACATCTCGTTCGCGAATTGGCGAATCTGCAAAACATGGGCAAGGAAATGCTCCTTGTCACCTCTGGTGCGACGAACGCCGGCCTGGCGCCGTTACACCTGGATCACCGGCCGCGCAATATCCGGGAAAAGCAAGCTATTGCTGCTGTCGGCCAGGGCGTCCTCATGCATACGTACGAACGCTTCTTCAGCGAATACGGCCAGATCGTCGGCCAGGTACTCCTGACGCGCATGGATTCGCAGGACCGCAGTAAGTTCATGAACTCTCGTAATACGCTCCTCACGATGCTGGACATGGGCATTATTCCTATTATTAACGAAAACGACGTCGTCGCCGTCGACGAATACAAGATAGGCGACAACGATACCTTATCGGCTATGGTAAGCGGCCTCGTCGACGCAGATCTCCTGATCCTCTTGTCGGATATTGACGGTCTCTACACGGATAACCCGAAGACCCATCCGGAAGCGACGATTATTCCCGTCGTAGAAACAATCGACAAACACATTTACGAAATTGCCGGTGATGCTGGCAGTGCCATGGGGACGGGTGGTATGCATACGAAAATCCAGGCGGCTTCCATTGCTACGGCAGCCGATGTGGATATGGTCATTGCCTCAGGCAGTGAAGACGGTATTATCAGCCGCATCGTTGCCGGCGAGCCTGTAGGCACGCTCTTTAAGGCCAAAGAAGCGCCACTTCATTCGAAGAAACGCTGGCTTGTGTCAGGCAGTAAGGCTACGGGTACACTACACGTCGATGAAGGCTGCCGTAATGCCATCTTAGCCCATGGCTCGAGCCTCTTGGCCGTAGGCATTAAGAGTGTGTCCGGTATGTTCCATGAAGGGGACATCGTCAATGTGGAATACGATGGCCTGATTATTGCCAAAGGCATTACCAACTACGGTAGTGTTCACATCAATGCCATTAAGGGACTGCAGTCGTCGGCAATTCCCGGCGTCCTCGGCCCGGACGGCATCTATGAAGAAGTCATTCACCGTGATAACCTGGTGGCTCTGTACTAGCAGGGAGGGAAATCCTATGGAATCAGAAGTATACAGCAAAGCAAAGGCAGCCCATGATGCTGCCTACGTCTTAGCCACGACGGCAACGGACGTCAAGAACAAGGCTCTTTTATATATTGCTGAAGAACTCATCAACCAGACAGATGCTATTCTCGCAGCCAACGCAGAAGACTTGGCGCGGGCCCGGGAAAAGGGCATGGCGCCGGCCATGCTGGACCGCCTGAAGCTGACGCCGGAACGGATTGTTTCCATGGCCGAAGGCGTACGCCAGGTCAGCGAATTGCCTGACCCTGTGGGAAAAACGCTGGCATCGTGGACGCGTCCTAACGGGCTGGCTATCAGCAAGGTCAGCGTGCCCTTAGGCGTCATCGCCATTATTTACGAATCGCGGCCTAACGTTACAGTCGACGCAGCGGCACTGTGCCTGAAATCAGGCAACGCGACAGTCTTGCGCGGTGGCAGTGAATCTATTTCTTCCAATCTGGCTCTGGCCAAGGTGATTCATGCCGGCCTGGCAAAAGCCGGTATCAATCCGGACGTCGTAGGCCTCCTGGAAAATACGGACCGTGCCCTCGTACGGGAACTTCTGACGCTGCGCGAGTTTATCGACCTGGCCATTCCCCGCGGCGGTGCCGGCCTGATCCGCATGGTCGTCGATACGGCCCGCGTGCCAGTCATCGAAACGGGCAGCGGCGTTTGCCACGTCTACGTCGATAAGGACGCAGACCTCGATAAAGCCGTGCCGATTATTGAAAATTCGAAGGTTCAGCGTCCTTCGACGTGTAACTCCATGGAAACGCTTCTTGTTCATGAAGCCGTTTTGCAGCCTCTTTTAGACCGCCTCGTGCCGGTCATGAAAACGGACCGGGTAGAATTGCGGGCTGATGCGAAGGCCCAGGCGGCTGCCGGCAGCGACGCCATTGCCGCTACGGAAGAGGACTGGAAGACGGAATACAACGCACTGATCATGTCGATTAAAACGGTAGCCTCTGTAGACGAAGCTATGAATCACATTCGCCGCTACAGCACGCACCATTCAGAAACGATCATCACGGAAAATAAAGCAACGGCTGAACGCTTCCTGAAAGAAGTCGATTCGGCTGCCGTTTATGTCAATGCATCGACGCGCTTTACAGATGGGTTCCAGTTTGGCTTCGGCGCTGAAATCGGCATCAGCACGCAAAAGCTGCACGCCCGTGGTCCTATGGGCCTGGCAGAGCTCGTAAGCTATAAATACATCATTCACGGCCAGGGGCAGATTCGCGAATGAAACAGGTGTCACGTGTAGTACGCGGGTACCTGCGGACCTTTGGGCAGTACGCCCGGTCGCCTAAAACCCGTTATGAGTATAAACATTATGCTGTTTTTCTGGTATTATATATACTGACAGCAGCGGTAATTTGGGGAGGGATCTATCTCTATCATGGAACGCGTTAGACTGGGAATCATGGGCGGTACGTTTAACCCTATTCACCTGGGCCATTTGATGATTGCAGAAGAAGCACGCCAGGTCTTTGATCTGGAGCAGGTTCTCTTTATTCCTTCCTACATGACACCGAACAAGGAGGTCCATGGAGCAACGGCGCAGCAGCGTTTGGAAATGACGCGCCTGGCCACGGCAGATAACCCGTATTTTACTGTCAGCGACTTGGAAATGCATCGCCAGGGTCCGTCGTATACAGTCGATACGATTCATTATTTGCGGGATCATTACGGCGACCGTTACAGCTTCTATTTTATTTCCGGTACGGATACGATTCAGGACTTACACAACTGGAATCAGCCGGAAGAAATCCTGCGTCTGTGCCACGTCATTGGTGCTACCCGGCCGGACGGTACGGCAGGCATTGACCCGGTCATCGAAAGCTTTGGCGATCTGGGCAAGCATATCCTGCGTTTACCTGTACCGACGATGGACATTTCTTCAACGGAACTGCGGCGCCGTCTGCAGACGGGCCGTTCCGTACGGTATATGATACCGCCGCCTGTCTTAGATTACATCAGGAAGAATGGGATATATCAATGTACAGTACAGAATTGAAAGAAAAAATTAAAGGGGATTTGCAGCAGAGCCTGACAGGTCACCGCTATACACACGTCTTAGGCGTAGCCGCAGCGGCGCGGCAGCTGGCTGTACGCTATGGCAGTGATGCCGATAAAGCCGAAATGGCAGGGCTCCTCCACGATGCAGCTAAACAAAAACGCCTGGAAGAGATGCAGGCTTTGGCGATACGGGCCTTTGGCGACAGCCTTGACCCAGTCATCATGCAGACCGGCAGCCTCCTCCATGGTTATGCCGCTGTGACGGTAGCCAAGGAGCAGTACGGTATTGACGATGCTGACGTACTGGCTGCCATTGCCCACCATACGACGGGGGCACCGCACATGAGCCAGCTGGAAAAAATCATTTTTGTTGCCGACTACATTGAGGCCGGCCGTGATTTCGACGGTGTAGACCGCTTGCGGGCTCTGTCCAAAGAAGATTTGGACAAGACCGTCCTGGCCGGTTACGATTCGACTATTACACATCTGTTAGAGCAGGACAAGACCATTTTTGTCGGAACTGTAGTAAACCGGAATGCGCAAATCCTCAGCATGGGGGAGGCCCGGCATGGATAAGGACACACGCAAGCCACCTACGCACGTGACGGTTAATACGCCAGGCGAGGAAGAAAAAAGAACGGCAGAAACACAGGAAAAGCCCCAAGGACCGTCAGAGAACCAGGTCAAACGGCAGAAGAAGAAAAAGCGCCGCGTCCTGACGCCGGAAGAACGGCGTCGCCGTGGCCTGCACCGTCTGGGCGTCATCGTTTTGGTAATACTGGCCTTTATTACAGCCGTTTTGGCGTGGAATCATTTTCATCCGGCACCGGTAAGCAGTGAAGATTTCACCCAGCAGAGTCCCGATGTGCCCTTGTATGTACTGGTCATTGGTACAGACGAGGAAAACCCGACACAGACGAATTTCGTCGGTCTGGCAGCTGTTAACAAGGACAAGAAGACCATTGATTTCATCATGCTGCCAGATAATACGAGAATTGAAGGGCGTAAGGAAAAGGGCGCCCAGGCCTTGAGTGAAATTTATAGTGAAGGCGGTCTGAGCCTGACACGGGCTGTTGTCGAAGATATTTTTAAGATCCCCGTGCCCTACTATGTTTCCTTTACGTCGTCGTCTTTTGCCCACTTTATCGATACGATGGGCGGTATGCCCTTGTACGTGGAAAAGGATATGTATCATGAAGATGCTGACGGTAAGGCCGATATTGCCTTGGCCCAGGGCTATCAGGTTCTCGACGGCAATGAAGCCGCAGGCTATCTGCGCTATACCGATAGCGACGGTTCCTTAGGCCGGGCTATGCGGCAGGAACGGTTCGTCAAGGTCTTTTACGAAAATCTGGAAAATCACTTCGGCATTACCAATGCCATTAATGTATACCGCGTATGGAATACGGTAGATTCTAATATTTCTGCGAAGGATATGGCCCGTTTGGCCTGGTCCTTCCGCAACGTGCCTGTCGATAACATCCATTTCTATATGCTGCCTGGCGAAGCCTTAAAGACGCCTGATGCAGCAAAGGGGAAGAACGGAACTACGCTCTGGACATACGATCCTGTAGAAGTGCAGAAAATCATTGGCACGACAAATAACGCCATTGCCACACAGTAATTAACGGGCCGCCACAGGCGCCTGTACAAAAGGAGAAATAAAAGCATGCCATTAGTCATGAAGCAACAAACGGAAGAAACAAAAGAACGCACGTCCTACGAAATTGCCGCACAGGCAGCGTACGACAAAAAAGCCTGGGATATTGTTATCCTCAACATGGAACCGGCCTCGATCATGGCCGATTACTTCGTCATCTGCAGCGTACGCAATAACCGCATGGCCCAGAGCGTAGCGGACAATATTGAAGAACAATTGGAAAAAGCCGGCTATACTGTACGCCACGTAGAAGGCTACCGTTCGGGCCGCTGGATTCTCATCGATGCCGGCGAAGTGATTGCTCACGTCTTTGTCGAACAGGACCGGAGCCACTACGAACTGGAAAACTTATGGAGCGACGCCGAACGGATTCCGTTCGAAGGGGAATAATATGAATCAGGTTTTACAAGAAAACAGTATCGTTACGCTGGAAGTGCTGCGTCTCGGCGAAATGGGTGCGTTCCTTAATGGCGGTACAGGCAACACGAACGACGATATTTTACTGCACCATAATCAGCAGACCAATCCTGTAGCCGTAGGCGATAAGGTGACGGTCTTCTTATACCACGATCCCCAGGGCCGTCTGACGGCGAGCATGCACTTGCCAAAAATTAAAATCGGCCAGATCGGCTACGTACCCATTATCAATACGACGCGCTTTGGCGCCTTCGTCGACGTCGGTACGGAACGGGGGATTTTCCTGCCCTTTGCGGAAATGAAGGGCCGTCCTAAAGAAGGGGAATACGTGTGGGTCAAGCTCTATGAAGATAAATCCCACCGCCTGGCCGTTTCTATGGAAGTAGAAGATGAAATGCGCCGCGCATCGAAACCGGCGACAGAAGCCAAGGTAGGCGACTGGGTCGAAGGGGCCATTTACAACATGACCGACCAAGGCGCTTATCTCATGACGCGGGAACGGTGGATCGCCTTCTTGCATCGCAGTGAGTTCAATGGACCGGTACTCATCGGCCAGATGGTAAAAGGCCGTGTGACGTTCCTGCGTGAAGACGGCCGCATCAATATTTCTCTGCGCCCGGTGAAGGAGCAGGCTATGGATGCAGACTGCCAGCAGCTTCTCACATTCCTCCAGAGCCGCAACGGCAAGATGCCCTATGGCGATAAGACTATGCCGGCTGTCATTAAGGCCAAGTTCGGCCTCAGCAAGGCAGCCTTTAAACGGGCTTTAGGCCACCTCATGAAGGAAGGCAAAGTCCATCAGGAAGAAGGCTGGACCTACCTGGATGACATAGCTTCACAAGCAGTGCCTGCGGAAACGAAGGACGACGTACAGAAAGACTGAGAAAAAACGGTGCATCGCTCATGTGGCGAAGCACCGTTTTGATTTATTTCCTGTAAGACAGGCCTATTGTTTAACTTCATCCTTCCACGAGTCGTCCCCGTTTTGCTGCATCGTACTCTGCGTGTATGCAGCGATGGCGTTGAAGTTGGCCCGGACGCCGCGGGCGTTGTTTTGATAATTGACGGCATGGTCTCTGTCAATGCCCAACTTACCTGCTTCTGTGACGGCGTCCATATTAGCGCCGAGGAAGAGGGAATCCCAGCCTTGTTCCTGTTTGTCTGTAATCATCTTTTTGATGGTTGCCCGGCTGTATTCGTGACTGGCATTTTCCAGACCATCTGTAATGACGACGACAATGACCTTGTGGTTTTTGTTGTCAATGCCGTCAATGCGGCTGATACGGTTGATCGTATTGCCCAAGGCGTCGAGAAGAGCCGTAGAGCCACCGACCGTGTATTGCTTGCTCGTCATATCTTCGACAGCATCGATATCACGGCGGTTCGTAAGCACCGTCGATTCATTATTGAAGAGGACCGTCGTCACGCGCGTATCTACATCCAGGGCCCGTTCTTTTTTCAGCATGCTGTTGTAGCCGCCGATCGTATCCTTTTCAAGGCCGTACATAGAGCCGCTTTTATCGAGAATGAGAACGAGATCCAACTGTTTGATCGACGCAGGCAGCGTCGTGTCTTTTTCTTTTGTTTTCTGCGTGTCTTTTGGTGTTTCAGGCGTTACCTCTTCGTCAGGAATAGAGGCACTGGCCACGGCATCTACGGTCTGGCTCGTTTGCACCGGCAAGGGCTTTATTGCCGTTGCTGGCATAACCGCCGGTGTAGCAGCCAGGCCCAGGGCGGCACAGCCAAAGAGGGCGGCTAAGGTCAGGCTGAGAGATTTTTTCCACATAGGGGACACATCCTTTCTGTATAAAATAAAGAGTATAGGCACTGTAGGATATATGGCGTACGCACACACATATATACATAGTATACCATAGGGAGAAAAGAAGCGTGAGTAATGGAATGACAGTCTCCTATGAATTTAACTCATTTTCCCCTAGTTAGTGACGTATGTTTGTGCTAAAATATATGGATGACTGTAGAATTGAAATTTAGACGTGCAGGCTTGTCTGACCTGCCTTGAAAGGATATGACATGGGTTCGATGTTTTCACCATTAACGAAGAATATCGGGATTGACCTGGGCACCAGTACAATCCAAGTATATGTAGAAGGACGGGGAATCGTAATGTCGGAACCGTCCATTTTGGCAACGGATGAACGGAACCGTAAGATCGTCGCAGTCGGCCATGCTGCAGAAACAATGCTGGCCAAGTCACCGGAAACGGTAAAGATTCATAAGCCCTTGCAAAACGGGATTATTGCTGACTACAATGTAACCCGCACTATGCTGGGTTATCTTTTGAGTAAGGCTGTGCGCAGTGTCCAGCGCCTGCGCATTATGGTCGGTGTACCGGCCGCGGCTTCAAATGTCGAAAAGCGGGCTGTCGTAGAAGCTATTTTCCAGGCAGGTGCTAAAGAAGCCTACCTCATTGAAACGGCTGCTGCCGCTGCTTTAGGCGCCGGTCTGCCCGTATACGACCCTATTGGCAGTATGGTCATTGACATCGGTGGCGGTACGACAAATATCGCTGTCCTTTCTTTGGGCGGTATCGTCATTTCCCGGTCGATCCATTTGGGCAGCCAGGATTTTGACCAGGCTATCCGCGATTATATCCGCCAGGAATATGCTGTCGTCACTGACGATGAAACGATTGAAGAAATGAAAATTCACAACGGGTCTGCCGTTTTACCATTAGAAGACCGGGGCTATTATTTTACAGGCCGCGGCATTGACGATGGATTGCAGCGCGAGGTAGGTGTCAAAGCTAGTGAAATTTATCGCGTCATGGGCAAACCTCTCGTAAAAATCCTCGACCTCGTCCAGGCTGTACTGCGTGAGACACCGCCGGAATTGTCGGCCGATATTATGGAACACGGCATTGTCCTCACCGGTGGTGGCGCGAAGCTCCATGGTATGGATCAGCTTTTTTCCCAGGAACTCGGTGTTCCTGTAGCCTTGTCGCCAGAGCCGGAAATGGCCGTCGCTCTTGGTACGGGCCGGGCTTTACAAGACCGGGAAAAATTGGGCGCCTTAGTTGAAGGCGTAGAACGCATTTACAGAAGGAGATTTTAACAGTGTATTCGTTCGGTAAAAAGAGTCTCATAATCGTACTCGTCTTATTCATCCTCATAGCCATTTTTGGCTGGGCTTGGCGCCAGCGCGATTCCATGCCGTTTATTTCACGGCCCTTACAGATGATTGTTTCTCCCTTTGAATATGCTGCCAGTGGCATCCTTGATACGCTGTCGTCCAATTTCCATATCGTCGATGTAAGCCTCAAGAACCGTATTGAATGGGAATCCCTGGAAAAGGAAAATGCGGCCCTCAAGGAAAAGAGTGTCGACTATGATGAAATTGCTGCAGAAAATAAACGCTATCGGGAAATGCTCGATTTCAAGGCGGCGCACCGCCAATATAACGTTCGTGCTGCATCGGTAATTTCCCGTGACTATGGCACGTGGACTAATACGCTGGTCATCGACGTAGGCAGTGAAGAAGGCATTAAGGAAAATATGGCTGTCGTTACGCCGAAAGGTGTAGTCGGCTTTATCAGCAACGCCTATCCCCATTCGTCGCGGGTTCAGCTCATGACCGATCCGCGAACGAGTATTGGCGCTATCGTGCAGCGTCCGGAATCGCGTGTTGCTTCTGTCGTCCGCGGTAACGGCAACGTACCGACGGAACCGCAGTTTGTCAATATTGCCAAGGATGCAGATATTCTCGAAGGAGATACGCTTGTGACGTCGGGCTTTGGCTCTATCTATCCGAAGGGCCTTTTCATCGGCACAATCGTATCGATTCATCAGAACGACGATGATTTCGTCAAGTACGCTGTCATTCGTCCCGGTGTAGATTTCTCGAAGCTGGAAGAAGTCTTTGTCATTCTTTCGTCTGCCGATACTGGCTCGTACGCCAAACCTGACGTAGCACCGAAGCTGGTACCACAAACACAGCGCGATAAGGTAGAAGGTGTCAAAGGAGCTGCTGCATTATGAGGAAATCAGTCTGTCTGATCACGGCCTTCGTGGTCTTCATCTTGCAGGCTACGGTCTTGCCTTTTATCTTTAATGGCAGTACCCAGCCGAACCTGATTTTCCTTTTTGTCGTTCTCATGTCATTGCACTATGGCAAAAAGGTGGCCATCATTACGGCCCTCTTAGGCGGCTTTACGCAAGACGTGGTCCTGGGCAATTTCTTTGGCGTCCACCTCTTGCCGTATTTGATCATTGCCACGATTTGCAGCTATATTGGCCGGTATATTGAAGAAGAGCAGTGGCTCTTGACGCTGCTCCTGGTCCTCGGGGCGACGCTCTTTTATCTCGTCGTCACCTGTGGCGTCCTCTTCCTGGCCGGCCAGTATGTCCATCTCGTGGCGTACCTCGTCGAGTTCAGCCTGCCCATGCTCATTTATCACGGCGTCCTGGCCTTGCCGGTCAACCATTTTGTTTGGAAAATGAGCCGCCATGATTTGTACTACACCTTTATGGATTTTCGCCATTAAGCTTGTGGACAAGGCGTACAAGGAGAATCATACATGCTTGAAGCTTTAATGAAAAAAAAGAACCAAGACGGGCGTTTTCGCTACCTCTATTGGATCGTCATATTCATCTTTGCCGCGCTGATTTGCCGGCTCGTGTATTTGCAGCTCTTTGAAGGCAATTACTATCACGGCCTGGCCGATGGCAACCGCTTGCGGGCTATTCCTATTGCGGCCATGCGCGGTGTCATGTACGACCGGAACGGCCAGATCCTCGTTGGCTCACGACCCAGCTTTATGGTTACGTACGTGCCGACAAAGAAAAAATTGACTGACGATGAGCTGCATACGTTGGCGCAGATCCTCAAGGTGCCCGAAGCAAAACTCAAGGAAAAAATGGAAAAAGGCAAGAATTCCTTCGAACCGACGATTCTTGCCCAGGATTTGACACAGGATATTGTGACGCAAGTAGAAGAACGTCACAATGACCTGCCTGGCATTTCTGTCGACGTGCAGCCAGTCCGCTACTATCCGTACAATAACATGGCCGCTCAGGTCTTCGGCTACGTCGGCCAGATCGATGAAGAAGATATGAAACGGCTTGAAGGACAAGATGGTATTTCCAGCATCACCCAGATCGGCCGGGCCGGTCTCGAAGCGTATTACGATGATCTCTTGCGCGGCAAAGATGGTGGCCGCCAGGTAGAAGTCGACGCAGCCGGTACGCCTGTAAAGGAAATGGAACGGAAAAATCCTGTGCCGGGCCATAATTTCCACTTGACCATTGATCTCAATCTGCAAAAGGCAACAGAAGCTGCCATGGACCAACAGATCGCCAATGGTATCGGTACACACGGTATTGCTGCCGTGGCCATCGATCCGAATACAGGGGCCGTTCTCGCTATGGCCAGCCGTCCGGCGTACAACCCGAACTGGTTTACGCGGGGCATTACAGAAAAAGAATGGGCCCAAATCAACGATAACCCCAATCATCCTATGGAAAACCGCGTCATTGCAGGTGAGTATCCGCCAGGCTCGACCTTTAAGCTGATTACAGGTACGGCGGCGTTGGAACTCAAAAAGGTTACAGCCGATGAAATGATCTTCGATAGTGGCCGTCACTGGCTCGTCGATATGCGTAACGCCGGTGGCGAAGCGTTGGGCTGGCTGAACTTTACAGAAGCGTTGGCTAAGTCCGATAATGTCTATTTCTATGAAATGGGCCGTCGTGTAGGTATTGATAAACTGGCCGAATATGCGCGCATGTTTGGCATGGGCAAGAAGACGGGCATCGCCCTGCGCGGTGAAGCTGCAGGCCTCGTTGCCAGTGAAGAGTATAAGAAAAAGGTCTTTAATCAGGACTGGTACCTGGGCGATACGTTCAACTCGGCTATTGGCCAGGGCTTCCAGCTCGTAACGCCGCTGCAGGCTGCCATGATTGTCAGTGAAGTAGCCAACGGCGGTATCCAGTACAAACCCTTCCTCGTCAGCCGTATTGACAACCTGGATGGCACACCGTACAAGATTTTTGCGCCGGAACAGGTAGGTACCCTGTCGGTTTCCAAGTCGACACTCGACCTGGTTCGCGAAGGCATGCGTAACGTTGCGGAAGAATCCGGTACAGCCGGGTCTCTCTTTGCCGGGTTCCCCATTCAGGTAGCCGGCAAGACAGGGACTGCCGAAAACTATGGCGGTGCGGACCATGCGTGGTTTGTGGCCTATGCGCCGTATGAGCACCCGCGCATCGTCATTGCCGTTTTGACGGAACAGGGCGGCTACGGTGCTACTGCATCCGGTCCTATTGCCAAGACCATGCTGGAAGAATATTTCCACGTCGGCGCCTACGCTGATACGAAAGACAACAGCAAAAATGGAAGTACATCAAATAAACAGCAGTAAGTAAAATAAACGAAAAGGAAAGGAGAAGTTCCATGTCCCAAATCATAGCTATAGCCTCCGGTAAGGGCGGCGTTGGCAAGACGCTGGTCACGGCTTCCCTGGCAGTTACCTTGGCCCGCCGCGGCTACACGGTCCTGGCTGCCGACGCCGATATGGGCCTGCGCAACCTGGATTTGCTCTTTGGTGTCCAGGATGAGGTCCTCTATGATGCCGTCGATATTATGAAACGACGTTGTAGTGCTGCTGAAGCGGTCATTCCCTTGTCGCCCCATCTCGATTTTCTGGCGGCAAGCCAGAAACATACGTGGGAAAAAGTAGACGCACCGGGCTTCCAATATACGCTCGATACATTGAGCCGTACGTACGACTACATCCTCATCGACTGCCCGCCTGGCCGGGGTAACGCCTACAAGGATGCCGTAGCCATTGCGGACATGGTATTCTTCGTCGTAGAACCGACGTGGTCGTCCTTACGCGATACAGGGCGGGTCATGCAGTTTTGCAATAAACACAAACAGTTTAATTATGCTGTGGTCTTTAATAATTTCTACGCCTCCCGGCCGGGCTACGTCAGCCCTGATGATGCAGCAGCTACGCTAAATGCAGAGCATGTGGCTGGCCTCTTGCCCCACGATGATCTCATCCATGCAGCTGGCCAGGACGGAGAAATCATGCACGTTTCCGGGGTGAATCCCTTCTTCCAGGCCTTGTCCCTCATGTGTGACGCATTGATAGAAGGAAAACCGTTTGCCTGGGACGAAGCGATGACGCTGCTGCCGTCTGCCGGTACAGCAGCTATGGATGCAGACGAATCTGTATCAAAAACAGACGAACCGGCTCTGACGCTGCCTGCTGCAGCTATAGAAGAACTGCGTCAGGCCGCAGCTATTCTGTCGCCGGAAAGTAAGACAACAGCAGAAATAGAAGTGGCAAACGCCCAGGCTGAGCCCCAGGCTGCATTGCCTCTGGTACCGCGTTTATCTGTGCGGCAGCGCCGTGACCAAAGCCGGGCCTGGCGTTCATACCGCCGTTAGGAGTTATAGCGAATGTTTAAAAGAGAATGGAGAAATTTGGATAAGGTCATGCTGGCCGTGACCATCTTGATCGTCTGCTGCAGCTTATGTATTATTGGCAGTGCGACCCATATTAACCAAGGCGTCATCAATTATGATTTCGTCGTCAAGCAGGGCGTGGCGTTTGTCTTTAACTTGCTTATCGTCCTGTTTTTCAGCCGCTACGATTATACGAAGCTGAAACGGTTTGCCAAGCCGCTGTACGGGATTAACCTCATCGTCCTCTTGGCAGTTATGTTTGTCGGCACGTCTGCGTTAGGGGCTCAGCGCTGGATTCAACTTGGGCCGATTACGATTCAGCCGTCAGAATTTTCCAAGCTGATTATGATTATCTGTATGGCCGCCCTTTTATCAGACCGTATTGGTAAGCTCAATACGTGGCGCAGTCTCCTCCCGATTGCCTTGTTCGTCGGCATTCCCTTCCTGCTCGTTTTGAAGCAGCCTGACTTGGGCACGAGTCTGGTCTTCCTGGCCATTGCCTTGGGCATGCTCTTCATTTCCAATATTAAGATGTCCCTCTTGCGCAATGCATCTATCGTGGGTATCATCCTGGCGCCTATTGGCTGGCACTTCCTGAAGGACTATCAGAAGTCCCGTATCCTCGTATTCCTCGATCCGAACGCCGATCCTTTTGGCGCTGGCTATCATATTATCCAGTCCAAGATTGCCATCGGCTCAGGGGAGCTGTTTGGCAAAGGCCTGTTCCAGGGCACGCAGAGCCAGCTCAACTTTCTGCCGGAAAACCATACGGACTTTATCTTTTCCGTCATCGGTGAAGAACTCGGCTTCTTAGGCTGTCTCTTCATCCTGTTCCTGTATTTTATCCTCATTTACCGCGGCCTCATTACGGCTAAGGAATGTAAGGACCCCTTCGGTATGCTCCTGGCAACAGGCATCGTCTCCATGTGGGCCTTCCAGATCCTGGTCAACGTTGGTATGACCTGCGGCATCATGCCGGTTACAGGCATTCCGCTGCCTTTTATGAGCTACGGTGTCAGCGCCTTGACGACGAATATGATGGCCATGGGGATACTCATGAGTATTTATATGCGTCAGCAAACCATGATTTTCTGAATTGTCCCGCAGTGCAGCCTCATGCCGCCCTGCGGGCTGTCTTATGCATACTTAATTTCTGATAGGAGGTTTTCCTTTGTCACGAACTGTTGTTATAGATCCTGTCCTTTTGAGTAAGGTCAGCAAACCTGCCCGCTATGTAGGCGGCGAATGGAACAGCGTCGTCAAGAATCACGCTGATGTGAAGCTTACTGTAGCCTACTGTTTCCCCGATGTCTATGAAGTAGCCATGAGTCATTTGGGCCTGCGCATCCTTTATGCACTCCTCAACGAACGGGACGACGTAGCCGCAGAACGCGTCTACGCTCCCTGGCCCGATATGGAAGCGCTCATGCGCCAAAAGGGCTATCCCTTGTATTCCCTGGAAACGAAGACGCCTGTCGTCGATTTCGATTTCGTCGGTTTTACGCTGCAGTATGAAATGAGCTTCAGCAATATCCTCAATATGCTCGATCTGGCAGGAATTCCCATGTTTTCCAAAGACCGTGGGGAAGATATGCCTCTCGTCGTCGCCGGTGGTCCTTGTGCCTATAACGCTGAACCTCTGGCCGATTACATCGACCTCTTTTGTCTGGGCGAATCGGAAGAGTCTGTCCAGCTTCTGGCCGATACGATCATTGAATGGAAAGAACAGGGAAAACCGGGCGGCAAGAAGGGCCTCCTGAAAACCCTCTCGACTCAGCAGGGCAACTACGTACCGGCATTCTATACGCCGCATTATACGGCAGACGGTGACTTTGAGTCCTTGGAAGTCAATGAACCGGGCGTACCGGCAACGATCGAAAAATGCGTCGTCGCCGATGAAGAACACGTCTTTTTCCCAACGAAGCCCATCGTGCCCAATATCGATATCGTGCACAACCGCGCCGTCCTGGAGCTCTTCCGGGGCTGCAGCCGGGGCTGCCGTTTCTGTCAGGCCGGCATGCTCTATCGTCCGGTCCGGGAAAAGACGCCGGAACACCTGGTGCAGCTCGCCCGTCAGATTATCGATAATTCCGGCTACAATGAAATTTCCCTCATGAGCCTCAGCTCGGCAGACTATTCGTGTTTGCCGGAACTGGTCGATCAGCTCCTGGAAGAATTTAAAGACCAGAAGGTCAGCGTCAGCCTGCCGTCCCTGCGTATTGACAGCTTTTCCATCGATATTGCCAAGAAGGTCCAGCAGGTCCGTAAGAGCGGCCTGACACTGGCACCGGAAGCAGGAACCCAGCGTCTTCGCGACGTCATCAACAAGGGCGTTACGGAAGAAAACCTCATGCAGGCCTGTGAAAACGCCTTCCGCAACGGCTGGTCTACAGTAAAGCTCTATTTCATGATGGGCCTGCCTACGGAAACGGACGAAGATTTGGCCGGTATTGCTGATTTGGCCTACAAGGTGCTCAACCTGTACCGTCAGATTACGCATAAAAACAATGGCAAGGTGACCGTCTCCGTGTCGAGCTTTGTGCCGAAGACGCATACGTTCTTCCAGTGGTTTGGCCAGCTGCCCGTGGCAGAAATTGAACGGAAGCAGCAGTACCTGAAGAGCCTCATCCGGGATAAGCACATTTCCTATCACTATCACGATGCCCGTACGGGCCATATGGAAGCCGCCTTTGCCCGCGGTGACCGCCGTCTCGGTGCCGTCCTTTACGAAGCCTGGAAGCTGGGCTGCAAATTTGACGGCTGGACGGAGCTCTTCGACTACGACAAGTGGCTCACAGCCTTTAAAAATGCCGGTGTCGATCCCGATTACTACGCCGCCCGCAACCGCGACGTGAACGAACCCTTGCCGTGGGATCACCTCGCCGATGGCGCCTCCAAGGCCTTCCTTCAGCGGGAATGGCAGCGCGCCCTGAAGGGTGAACTGACCCACGACTGCCGCCACCTGAGCTGTACAGGCTGCGGCGTATGCAATGAATTAGGCGTTTCTATTGTTGATCACAAGGAAGGGGATAGCCATGGAAAGACTACGTTTAGCTGTTAAAAAAGACGGGGCCCTTCAATTCCTGTCCCATCTCGATTTTGCCCGGGCTGTGCGCTACGTTATCGTCCGCGCTCATTTACCTATCAATTACTCCGAAGGCTTTAATCCCCATATGAAGCTGAGCTTTGCTTCGGCTCTCGGCGTTGGCGTTTGTGCCGATGTGGAATATCTCGACATGGAGCTTTCTGAAAAGATACCCGTGGCGGAGGTCATGGAACGCATGAATGCCCAGTCGCCCGATGGCTTTGCCGTTCTCGACGGTCACTATATTGACGCCAAGGCTCCGAAGCTCATGGCTATGGCCAATTATGCCGTATACGATCTCTTTGGACCGGCTACAGCCCCGCTCGACCAGGCCGGACTCGATGCTATTTTGCGCCGCTTTAATGACGACGCGGATATTACCTTTGAAAAGGTATCTATAAAAGGCAAGCATAAGGCCCGGGAAATCCACGTCAAGGACCATGTCATCGAACCTCTTACGGGCACCATCGAAGACGACCGCATTATCATCCGTGCCGGTATCTACCAGACGGCAGACGGCGCTATTAAGCCCCAAGAGGTCTGGGATATTTTGGTCAACTCCTTTGAGCTTCCTGCCGTAGCCGACCTGATGTTGGCCCGGCGCCGCGCCATTTATACACGGAAAGACGGTGAAAACCGTTCCCTTTTTGCCATTGAATAATACGATTCGGCCTACATGGCTTGTACGACAGGAGGTGATTTCATGAAACTGATTATCGGCAACATCATGCCTGAAGAAACGCGCATGGCTGTCGTCGAAGACGGCAGCCTCAAGGACTTTTCCGTTGAGCGGGACGATGAAAACCACATTGTCAATCATATTTACCGCGGTACTATCCAGAACATCCTGCCTGCTATGCAGGCAGCCTTCGTGAATATCGGCCGCCGCAAGAATGCCTTTCTCGCCATGAGCGATATCTTCCCACGGGCAGCAACGAAGGAACAAATTCAGCAGACCCGCATTTCCGTCGGGCAGAGCGTCCTCGTCCAGGTCATTAAGGAAGAACAGGGCAGCAAGGGCGCCAAGGTCACGGCCAACGTCAGTATTGCCGGCCGTTATGCCGTTCTCATGCCAACGGTAGACTATATCGGCGTATCAAAGAAGATTCGTGATGAAGAAGAACGGAACCGTCTGCGCCAGGTCGCCGGCGACCTTAAGCCCAAGGGGATGGGCATCATTATCCGTACTGTCGCTAAGGGCGTAAAGGAAGCTGATTTGACGGCGGACATCCAGTACCTCCTGCATACGTGGGAAAGCGTCGAGCGACGCTACAAGCTAGCTAAGAAACCGAAGCTCTTATACAGGGAAGCCGATCTCGTCATGCGCACTGTCCGGGACCATTGCACGAGCGACGTCAAGAAGGTCATCGTTGACGACAAGGACGCCTATGAACGCATGTGCCAGGTTTTCCCGGGTGACGAATGGCGCAACCGTATCGAACTCTATCAGGGTCAGGACCCTATCTTCGATGCGTACCACCTGGAAGAACAGGTCCAATCCCTCATGGCCAGGGAAGTACCACTGCCATCGGGTGGCAACCTGATCATCGACCGTACGGAAGCCCTGACTGTGGTCGACGTCAATAGTGCCCGGTACACGGGCAGCAGCACCCTTCAGGACACGATTTTCCATGTCAACAAGGAAGCCGCTGTAGAAATTGCCAGGCAGTTACGGCTCCGCGATATTGGCGGCATTATCCTCATCGATTTCATCGATATGGCTCAGCCTGCACGGCGTAAGGAAATCCTCGACATCCTGGCCAGGGAAACAGCGTCCGATTGTTCTAAAACCCATGTCTTAGGTATGACAGCTCTCAATCTGGTAGAAATTACGCGCCGCAAGTCCCGTCAAAGTCTGCATCAGGTCCAGTTCAGCCCCTGCAACATTTGCGGCGGCTCAGGCTATCTCTTTGCCCCGGAAACAGTGGCCATTCAGATTATCCGCCGTCTGCGTCACTTGGTTCAGGTCAAACACATCAAAGGAGACCTGGAAATCTGTGCGCACGCCGACGTCCTGGCCATCCTGAAAGAAAAGAAACGCCGGGAAGGACTGGAACGGGAGCTGGCCCGTACCTTATACTTTGAAGAAAGCACCCACCCCAACCGGGAAGTATACTCTATCCTGTCTAAGGCATAACCTTCCGGCAAGCTGAGGTAGTGTCGCCGGCCCTATGGGACCGATGACGCTGGGGGAGACATTTAAGTACCATTTAATACCAAGGAGAATCTATCATGAAATTAGCGGCAACCTGCGTAACCCTTTGTCTTGCCGCCTTGTCGTTTGGCACTGCCCTGGCAGCGCCGGCGACGCCGGAAGAGACCCAGGCTGCGTTGCGATATACAGCGGCCTGGGCCTCTTTGGCATCGTATGGCGATAAAGCGGGTCAAATGGCACGACGGGAATTTACAAACGACGGCTGGCAATATACCTATTATGATCGTCGCGATAAGAAATCAGACGTCCAGTACGTACTCCTGCGTAAGCCCCAGGACCAGGCAGCACCGGCTATTTTAGCTATGACCGGCACGACGAACCTGGCTGACGTACGCAGTGACCTGCGTACGCATGGTGTGCCTTTTAAAGGCCAGGCTGTAACGGGTCCTGAAGCACCACGTGTACACCAGGGCTTTTGGGATTATACACAGGCCATCCTCAACACGCCCTTAGAGGACAGTGCAAAGGCACCGGCCCTGGCTTCCGCTCTTATCCACGCTGATGAAAAAGCGTCGGCTGGCGTGCTCCTGACCGGTCACAGCTTAGGCGGTGCAGCAGCAACGCTGACAGCAGTCTGGCTGGCCGGCCAAGGCGTGGGGCCGGAACAAATCCGCACCATCACCTTCGGCGCTCCGGCCGTAGGCAACAAGTACTTCGTCCGTGATTATGACGGCCAGTTTCATTTGGACCGCATCGTTCTTAAAGGGGATCCCGTGCCGGGACTCCTGCAGACTTTCCACATGGGCTATGTCCAGTTCCCAGAGGAAACCGTTTGGCAAGAAACGGGCTATACGCCCTATTTCCCGCACTCTATGATCGTCTACGCTGACTTAGCCGTGCGACACTATTACGACGCTTTGTGGGGCCAAAATGGAGACTCTTTCTATGAACCGGCACAGTCAAAGGGGACGTCGCCAGTCTATATTGCACCTGTTACCGTCCTGATCGACCCGGATTTGGCATCCAGTGCGGATTACATAAAAGCGGCAGTAGCGGACCGTCTGTCCCACACACATGGGGGAGCTGTCTTTTCTGAAAATACAGAAGAAAATCTATCCTTTGCCGACTTGGCTATAGCTGCTAAGCGTGCCGGCAAGACGGAACTGCTGACCGAAGTAATCAGCGTCCACAAGCTGAAACAGGAAGAAGAAACGTATGCTGTCAGCGTAAGCCAGGTCTGGCGGCATATCGATGGTCGTCTCCTTAGGGCAGAGCAGTATACGACAGATACGAAAGAACTGACACCTCTGTTAGCTGTAATTTACGGGCATGACGAGGTTGATAGAGAAGAAAATAAAAAGAGCGATAAAGAGTTATTAAGAGTGAATTAGAGTTAATAACGGTTAATAGGAGTAATGTTTGATAACAGAACAGCCCTGGTACGCGTATTCACGTATGCCAGGGCTGTTTCGCATCTTGAGGTCAGACGAGAGTTATCTTTTTATACTGCGGCATGACAAGCCACGTTCCATCTGTACGCATGATGCCGTATTTTCCTTCTTGTTTCACGACGGAAAGTCCATTTCTAAAAGACGTCACGTCTTGGATGCTGCCAGCAGGAAAGGCTGTGAGGACTTGGCAGTGATCATCGACGATGGCGTAGGTTTTGCCTGTTTTGGCCCATGTTACCTTTTCGTTACCATAGGGGACGAGTGTTGTATCCTTCGGGACCGTCCCTATGATTTGGCCCGTCGTATTGACTAAGGTCTGTTCTTTCCCTTGCCGGACAACGAGGCAGTCACTGCCCAAAAATTCGATACCATCGTAAGCAAAGGGAATGACAAGCGTACTGTTAGTCAGGTCTAGAGCGCCAAACTTGCCATTATCTTTATTTTTCAGTGTTGCCATGGCTAAGGTTTCTGAGAAGGTACCGGCACTAGCATCGTAATTTCCCGGACCGAAGAGGGTTTCACCACGGCGGTTGACGAAGGTCGTCTGGCCGTGGTTTTCAATGAATGTACCCCAGTCGCTCATAGGATAGACGAAACTATTCTTGCTATCGGCGACGATGTGACCGGTACGATCGATGTAGCCTCGTTTTACGCCGTCGCGGACAAAACCACCCAGGACCGTGCCATCGTAGTCAGCGCCAAACTGCGTGCCAATGAAGATACCGGCAACAGTGCCCCAGTTGAGATTGCTCACGTGGCGGCGATATTCAGCCAGGCCGTTTTCATAGGGATATATTTCATCAGACGGCGCATCGAAGAGAATATGTCCTTTTTCGTCGATGGCGACCTTCTTGCCGTTCTCTAGCTTGACGAAGGCAATGCCTTCGCTAAAGGCCGCTAAGACGTCTTTATAGACCGGCGGCAGGACCGTGTGGCCTGAAGCATCGGCAAAGCCGTACGTACCGCCATCCTTGTAGGCATGCCACGGCGAGAGTGGTACAGGCTGGCGCCGTGCATCGTTTGGTGCAACGGCATCGCCTGTCGGCGTAATGGCGGTGATCCCGCTTATGCCGGAAACCGAAAAAATACCTCGGTCCGTAGGGGATATGGACTTATATTGCGGTGCTACGGTCAAATTACCCGACGGCCCCATCAGGCCCCATTTGCCGTTTTCCGCCTGGACCGTAGCCAGGACACCGGGAATGCCGGCGTGGCGCAGCGCTTTATCATGGGCAGATTCCTTTTGCTTCTTTACATCGTAATCGCCCATCTGCGGGAAAAGAACTGTGCCGGCAGCAATGGCCGCCCGGTCTTTATGGAAGGACGTGCTCGTATGTGTGCCTCTCTCGTGGGTCGTTTCTTTCGTCACTTCATGGGATGAAGACGCTGACGTAGCCGTATACGTGTGCTGTTCCCGCGTGTACACGTGGGCGCCTTCTTCCGCTCGAACAGGCGCGGCGGCCAGGCTCAGGCAGATCAGGCAGGCCAAAAGGGCCGGGGTGATGTGTGTGTGAGTCATAATGGACCTCCTTGTCATAGGGAAATGCGAGTCAGATGAGGGTATTATACCATAGTAAAATTTATATATCTATCATTTCTATCATTTTACGCAATGAATAATAACTAATACTAAATAAGAATAACAGGGTAAGAAAAAAGACCTGCCCGAAGAGGACAGGTCTTGTCTGGAGTACTTATAAAATGTAGAACGTCATGCTCACGGATTCACTGAGCGTATTCGTACCGGCTTCGACCGGTGTCGCTTCGGAATCAGCCATTTTTACAGCGCGCAGAGCCATCGGTGCGTAGTTGTGGCTGTATGCCGAGGAACTGCCGGAAATGTTGATTTCCTTTACTTTGCCGAGCTGTCCGCCAGCTGCCATCGCTGCGGCTTCTGCTGCCTGACGACCATTGTGGACAGCTTCTTTGATGAGATTCGTCTTTACGGTATCAGCGTGTTCGTTTGTAAAGCGCATATTCGTCACGCGGTTCGCACCGGCGTCACCGGCTTTTTCGATGATCCGCGGAATAAGATCGAAGTCCGTAACGCGGATAGACAAGTTGTTCGTCACCGTGTAGGAAATGATTTTACCTTTGTCATTGTAGTTCGGCTGCATAGAAAAGCCGGTAGTCTTCATGTCGTCTTTGCTGACGCCCATGAGTTTAACGGCGTTAGTCACATTGTTCATGACTGTATTGTTATCGGTCCGGGCTTTCTGGGCGTTGGCATCTGTACTTTCCATACCGACAGTAATGTAGGCCGTATCCGGGGCAACTTCCTGTTCGGCATAGCCTGTCACGTTGACGACAGACGGGGCCGGGGCTTCAGCAGCTAAGGCCGGAGCCGACATGCCGACAGAAACAGATGCAGCCAGAAGGGCTGCCAGAGCCAGTGTTTTCAAGGATTTCTTTTTCATGAAATGACCTCCTTATTGAGCTTATAGTGGTATTTTCTGGCCTTATTATAACACGGACAGGGGAAACGTGCACCTTGTCCGTGTGCTGCTGGTGCGGCCAAGGCGCGGTCGTATTAAGTTTAAAAAGTAGATTTTTAAAAAGTTGACTGAGTAAACTTCTGATTTTCAAAGAGGAACTTTCCATTTCCGTGAAATATAAGAAAAACGATCAGAGAATTTTTTTTGACCGCTGCCTGTCCTATGGGCGTATACACTTTGTAAAAAAAACGGTTGTAATTTAGGACGACTTGTATTATACTTTGGGAAGGATAAAAAGCTAGGGGAGCCGTAAGGCTGAGAAAATTCTTATTTGACCCTTGAACCTGATTCGGATAATACCGACGTAGGGAAGCTGTTACCGGATATAATAGCTTACCCTATGAGGGTGAGCTTTTTTTTGTATATTTTTTTGGATATGTTTAGGAGGATATTAGCATGGAGTACACAACGCAAATGGATGCTGCCCGCAAGGGTATTGTGACGCCGCAGCTGAAAACAGTTGCGGAAAAGGAAAAGATGAGTGTGGAAGCCCTCATGGCTCTCGTCGCCGAAGGCAAGGTTGCCATTCCGGCAAACAAGCTGCACACGGCGCTGAGCCCGGAAGGGGTCGGCCTCAACTGCCGCACGAAAATCAACGTCAATCTTGGCGTGTCACCGGAACACAATAACCACGAAGAAGAATTGCAAAAGGTCCAGAATGCTATCGACATGAAGGCAGAAGCCATTATGGACTTGTCGAACTTTGGCAAGACACGGGAATTCCGCCGCAAGCTCGTCGGCATGTCGACAGCCATGATCGGCACCGTACCGATGTACGACGCCGTAGGCATGCTCGATAAGGACTTGAAGGACATTTCTGTAGAAGAATTCTTCTCCGTTGTCGAGCAGCATGCAGAAGATGGTGTAGACTTCATGACTATACACTGTGGTATGAACCAGAAGACAGCGGAACGGATTAAACGCAATCCCCGTCTGACGAACGTCGTATCCCGTGGCGGTTCCCTCTTGTTTGCCTGGATGGAAATGAACAAGCAGGAAAATCCGTTCTACGAATACTACGATCGTCTGCTGGATATTTGCGAAAAGTACGATGTGACCCTGAGCCTCGGTGATGCCTGCCGTCCGGGCTGTACGCATGACGCGACGGATGCCGCGCAGATCGAAGAGCTGATCACCTTGGGCGAACTGACAAAACGTGCATGGGAACACAATATTCAGGTCATGATCGAAGGCCCGGGCCACATGGTACTGACGGAAATCGCTGCCAACATGAAGCTGGAAAAACGGCTCTGCCACAATGCGCCGTTCTACGTTCTCGGACCACTCGTTACGGACATCGCACCTGGCTATGACCACATTACCAGTGCCATAGGCGGTGCCATTGCCGGTTCCTGTGGTGCCGACTTCCTCTGCTACGTTACGCCGGCGGAACACCTCCGTCTGCCCACCGTAGAAGATGTGAAAGAAGGGATTATTGCCGCCCGCATCGCCGCTCACGCTGCGGATTTGGCCAAGGGAGTCCCCGGCGCCCAGGCCTGGGATGACGCCATGAGTAAGGCCCGTGTAGACGTAGATTTCGACAAGATGATTTCTTTGGCAATCGACCCGGAAAAAGCACGCCGCTACTATGAATCGAGCAAGCCGGAATGTGAAGGCACATGCTCCATGTGCGGTCGTATGTGTCCGGCCCGGACAATGAAAAAAATCCTCGCCGGCGAGGACGTATCGCTCCTGGAAGACTGCTAAGCGCTCTGAAAAGGCACATACAAAAAAGACTCCTCATGGGGAGTCTTTTTTGTATGTATGGATCTGTTTATAGCTTCTATTATGTTATTTCCAGACGAGGAGAAGCGTAGCGCCGAATTCCTTTTTGAACTGCTTGAGGAGCTGGCTCATTTCGTATTCCGCTGCGTTGTACGTAGCACCCGGCGTAACCGTAATAACCAGAACGACGACGTTTTCGGCGTACGTCATTTCTATATTTTCTACGAGCTGTTCGTACGTCAGGTCCGATGCTTCGGCCAGAGCCAGGAGTGTTGACAGGCGCCGGATCATAGTCCAATCGTCTTCTGACGGCATAGTGCCATAGCGGTACGCCCGCATAGTCCGGCGGCTAATGCCGTGATGGAAACCCGCTATGAAAGAAGCATTAATCTGCTCCATCTGGGTCAGGCCATAGAGAGGCGCATGGCCGATGATGAAGGCTGAATGGCGGGCGTGGTCGTAATAGTTGATGACCTTGCCTACGTCGTGCATTTTGGCAGCTGTGACGAGGAGGCGTTTTTCCTTCGGCCCGTACCCGTGCAGAGGCTGCAAGAGATCGAAGAGAAGCTCCGAAATACGCGTGACCTGGCGGATGTGGGCCGGATTCATCCCCGGTACGGTCTTTAAGTAGTTCGTAATGCTCGCGTCGAGAATGTCGTCAAAGCACGGGCTGTCTGCCTGGTTGAGGGCAGCGTAATATTCAAAGAAGAGGCCTTCGCGGAGGCCGCAGCCGCTGATAATCATTTCACTGCTGCCGGTCATTTCAAAGAGGGCTTCAATGACGGCCGTGCCGGCTAAAATGAGGTCAGCCCGGTCGGCAGAAAGGCCGGGGATCTTTTTCCGTTCGGTTGCCGGCGTATTGGCAAGCGTACGGGCCAGCTCCATAAAGTTGTCGTACGACAAGATGTAGTTATGAATCTTTTGCAGCTCATAGCCCGTAGCGCGCTGGTCCATTTTGGCAAAGGTACGGGCTGTACCACCAACCCCAATGAGAGGCAGGCCCGTGCCGGCAATGTAGGCGACGTCCTCCAGCTCTTCCAGAATGTATTCGCGGCACGCTGTCAGGGCTGTTTCGCCCGGGTCCGTGCTGGTGTTGAAGCGTTCCGTCAGGGTAACGGCCCCGATGGGAACGGAGACTGCTTTTTCGACCTTACCGCCCCGTACGAGGGACAGTTCCACGCTGGCACCGCCCAAGTCGAAGAGGACGAAATCCTGGGCGTTAATCGTATTGATGACGCCCAGGTAGCCTAAGTAGGCTTCCCGTTCACCGGTAATGACTTCCATGGTAATGCCTGTTTCAGCGTTAATGCGCTGGAGAAACGCGGCGCCGTTTTTGGCGTTACGCACTGCCGCTGTAGCTACAGCCAGACAATTGTGTATGTTGCCGACGTCCATCATGTGCTTGTAGACCTTAAGACAGGTCAGTGCCCGTTCCATGCCTGCATCGCTTAGCTCACCGGAAACGCTCAGGCCATGGCCGAGACGGATGGCTTCTTTTTCCTGATAGAGAAAGGAATAGGCGCCGTTATCTGCGATTTGCAGGGCGACGAAACGGATGGAGTTGGACCCCATATCAATGATGGCTATTTTTTCCATTGGTATACCTCACTTTGCTTATCCTTATGGAACGAAAAACGGTACAAAAAAACAGTGTGCTGAAAACAATTCGTAATTGCTTATTACAGCAACGACTGTCGTACGTCTGTCTTGATTTTAACATATATCACACTGGCAATATACCAGGCTCGTCTATAATTTTACATAATTTATACTAAAAAAGAAAGTATAATCGCCGCAAATCATGTATAATGAAATGAAGTAAAGTGAGAATATTGAGAGAACAGAGAGGTTTTACTATGGAAAATAATACCAGGCATTACTTTGGTATCATCCATATCGGTACCGTAAACATGGCCATGAAGATTATCTCCTTCACGTCCCTGGATGATATGGAGGTCATAGAAAATGTGTCCCAGGAAGTGGAATATGGCGAAGAGGTCTTTAAGACGCATCACGTCAGTTTCCAGTCGCTCAATGAAATCTGCCGCATCCTGACGGGTTTCCGTCAGCTTCTAAAGGACTACGATGTGACCGACGTGCGCGTGATTACGACAACGGCGATCCGCGAGGCTGATAACATGCTTAGCGCATTAGATCAGATCTACGTGCGCACGGGCTTTACTGTGGAAGTGGTCCATATGGCCAAAGAAATTTATTACAAGTCCTTCGGTCTCTATTATCACGTCCTCAAAGGGAAGTTTAATTTTGCCGGCCAGGCCGTACTCCTCATTGACATCACGTCCGGTGGCATGGGGCTTACGTGCTGGCAAAACGATGAACTCCTGTTTCAGGAAAATGTGTACCTGGGCTCCTTGCGGATTTTGGAGAATTTTACGAAAAAGCAGCGCCAGCACCTATCCTTTCCTACAGCTGTACGGGAATTTATTCACGGCAACCTGGCTCCGTTATGGGCAAATGTCCAGGCCCACCAGATTCAGTACGTCGTTCTTTCGGGAAAATCGGCAGTGCTCTTAGGGCGCCTTATGCATATGGAGCCACAAAACGGCGTGACCCTCATCAGACCTCGCGATTTCATCCAGTTCGTCCAGTCCTTCCACGGCCTGACGCCGATCAAGCTGGTGCAGAATTGCGGTCTGTCCGAAGGGCTGGCCAACGTTATCATGCCGACAATTATGCTTTATTATGAATTATTCCGTACTATCGATGTGGATATGATTGTCCTCATGCGCACGACCTTTACGGAAGGTTACTCCATGCACTATATTGCAGAAAAGACCAACGCACCTTATAGAGAGCACCAGCACGCCCTGCTCCTCGGCCTGGCGCGTACCATTGCTAGCCGGTATCTCTACGATCCGGCCCATTCAGCCCGTGTAGAAAGCTATTCGACCACTCTTTTTAAAGCGATGCAAAAGCTCGGTGGCATGAGCGAACGGGCAGGATACCTGCTGCGATTAGCGGCAATTCTGCACGAAACGGGAAAGTTTATCAACATGCGCAAGCACCGCGTTTGCTCATATGAACTGATCCGCCGGACAGATCTTTTCGGACTGACCGATGAAGAAAAGGAAGTCGTCGCCTGTGTAGCGGCATACGTCAATATGAGTGCTACGACAGATCTTTCCGCAGATATTGTCGAACGGCGGTTAGAGCCGGAAATCGAACTTCTCGTGTCGAAGCTGCAGGCCATTTTCTCCTTGGCCGATGCCCTCGATAAAAGCCATACAGGTAAGATTACAGCCATCCGGGCAGAACTGCAGGGGGAAGAACTGATCGTTCATTATGAACGGCGTCTCGACATTTCCCTGGAACGATGGATGTTTGCTAAGGTCAGCGTTAATTTTGAAGAAGTCTTCGGTGTGACACCGAGGCTTGTGAAAGGACAGGTGTAAGCCGTGGAATATACAGATCCCCAGAATTTTCTTAACCGCGAATGCACGTGGGTGAAATTTAACGAACGCGTATTGCGCGAATCGACGGTACCGTCGAATCCGCTTTTGGAACAGCTGAATTTTATTGCCATCAGTGCTTCCAATTTGGATGAATTTTTCATGATCCGCGTAGCCGGTGTTAAACACCTCGTCGAAAGTGAACTGGATCATCATGATATTGGCGGTATGACGCCGCAGGAACAGTTCGATGCAATCGAAACGATGGTACATGAACAGGTACACCAGCAGTATACATATTTGCAGAGCCTGCGCCAGCGTCTGGCCAGTGAAGGCCTGCGCTTTGTTACGCCGGAAGAACTGAATGAAGAAGAGCTTATGTGGCTTGAAAGCTACTTTGAACGGGAAATTTACCCTGTCGTCACGCCTATGGCCGTTGATCCGAGTCATCCCTTTCCCTTCCTCAGCAGCCTGAGCCTTAACCTGGCTGTTCTCCTGCGCCGCCGCGAAGGGGATGACAGCGTAAAAACGGCTATCCTGCCGGTGCCGTCGCCTGTACTGGACCGCATCATCGCCGTACCTGTGCAGGATGGCACACGGGAAAAGCGCTTCCTCTTTTTGGAAGACATCCTCAGCACCTTTGCCGAACGGTTTTTCCTGGGCTGCGAGATCCTGGAGACGACGCCTTTCCGCGTAACCCGTGATGCAGATTTGGACATCGATGACGACGCAGAAGATCTGCTGGCCGAAGTAGTCAAGTCTTTGAAAAAGCGCAGAAAAGGCGCAGCTGTCCGTCTGGAGCTCCATGAATCAGCAAGCCGCATGGTGCGGGGCCTCCTCATGACAGAACTGCAGCTCGAAGAAAAGGATGTCTATACGATTCCCGGTCCGTTAGATTTAAAGGTCTTTTTCTCCTTTACGGGCATTAAAGGGTATGATTACCTGCGCTATCCGCCAGCCTTCCCTCAGCCGTCATGGGAACTAGGGAAATCAGAGGCACCGGATCTGTGGAGTGCCATTGCAGAAAATGATATTATGGTACACCATCCGTACGAAACCTTTGATACGGTAGAAGAATTTATCCGTCAAGCCGCAACGGACCCGAACGTCCTGGCTATTAAACAGACCTTATACCGTGTAAGCAGCAAATCCCTGATTATTGCCGCTCTGGCCCAGGCTGCGGAAAACGGCAAGCAGGTCACGGTTCTCATGGAAGTAAAAGCCCGCTTTGATGAAGAAAATAACATTCATATGGCGGCCAAGCTGGAAAAAGCCGGCTGCCATGTTATCTATGGTATTATGGGCCTCAAGACCCACTCGAAGATAACGCTCGTCGTACGTCGCGAAGAAGACGGCATCCGCCGTTACGTCCATTTGGCAACAGGCAACTATAACGGTAAGACCGCCCGTATCTATACAGACGTAGGCGTTTTTACAGCGAATACGCTCATCGGCGTGGACGCATCGGCTTTCTTCAATCTCCTGTCAGGCTATTCCGATTCACCCCAATGGAATAAGCTCGCCGTGGCACCTATTAACCTGCGCGAACGGATTTATGAAGAAATTGATCGGGAAATCGCCTGGGCCAAAGCCGGGAAAAAGGCTTCCATTACAGCTAAGATGAACTCCCTCCTCGATAAGGAAGTCATTGCCAAGCTCTATGAAGCGTCTCAGGCCGGTGTTCATATCCGCCTGATTGTGCGTGGCATTTGTGTCCTCCGTCCCGGCGTGCCAGGGTTGAGTGAAAATATTGAAGTCCATAGCGTCGTCGGCCGTTACCTAGAACACAGCCGTCTCTTCTGCTTCCACAATAACGGCAAGGAAGACGTCTTTATTTCTTCGGCAGACTGGATGCCCCGCAACCTGAATGAACGGGTAGAGCTTATGATTCCTATCGAATATAAGCCCCATAAGGAACGGATCAAAAAAATTCTGTCGTTGTATTTCAAGGATAACGTCAAGGCCTATGCCATGAACAGTGACGGCACCTACCGGTATCTCTCGGACAGCCGCCAGGGCGAAGCCATTCACGCACAAAAGCAGCTGCAGGAAATGGCCGAAGCCCATACGCGGGAACTGCGCGAACTGGGCCTGAAAAGACAAATAAAGGGCCTCTAAACGGTCTAAATGTTACAATTTTGACACAAATACTGCCTGAAACGGGCCTTGTTTTGACATTCACTCCCACTTCTGATAAAATCGAGAGATAAGGTGTTTGGTCAGAATAAGGAGGAATGGCATGGGAAAACGCATATCCCGGCGCATAACGAGCATGTATGTCACCTTGATCGTACTGCTTGTAGCTGTCTCCCTGGCAGGCTTCGTCGATCGCGGCAAGTCTGTCACGATTGATGCGGATGGTCATGCGCAGACTGTATATACGCACGCTGTGAACGCCAAAGCGCTCATGCGGGAAAATAATATTACCCTCGGACCGGACGATGAAGTCGTCTTGTCCACGGAAACGCTGCAAGATGGCACGCTGGCTATAGTACGTCGTGCTGTACCTGTAACGATTGAATTCCGGAATCAAAAGAAAACCCTTGCAACAGCTAAGCAGACGTTAGGTGAAGCCGTCGTGCAGGCCGGGTATGATGCAGAAAATTACCGGGCCTACGGTGATGTTAAGGCGCCGGTCAAGTCCGGCATGACCATTAAAGTCGGTGCTGTATCGCGTAAGGAAATTACAGAAGATGAAGTTGTTCCCTTCGCAATTGAAAGTATTCCGGACGAAACACTTGGGCAAGGAGAAGAAAAGGTTCTTCAGGAAGGCGTCAACGGCCGTAAGACCGTCAAGACCAACCTCGTCAGCCTGGACGGCCAGGTCATCGGCAAGGAACCTATCTCGACGACCCTCGTCACAGAAATGCAGCCTCTCATCCGCCACGTAGGCACGAAGGAAACGGTAGAAATCAACACGGGCACCATTTCCAAATACAAAGCCGTCTATACCATGGTGGCTACAGCGTATTTGCCAACCGATGGTGATGGCCGGGGCATTACGAAGATGGGAACGCGCGCCCGCTACGGCGAAATTGCCGTCGACCCGAACGTCATTCCCCTCGGTACGACCGTTTACATTCCCGGCTACGGTGTAGCTCGGGCGGAAGATACAGGCAGTGATATCTTAGGTAACCGCGTCGATTTGTGCATGCTGGACTATAACCAGTGCATGCAATTCGGCCGCAAAACCGTTCTTGTCTACATCCTCGAATGATGATACACAAAAAGGGGATGTGACAAAATGAGAAATCATTTTGTCCACATCCTCTTTTTATTTGC
>NZ_JAQDBC010000014.1:0-42248 GCF_027681725.1 Caecibacter sp. AF58-12pH5A
AGTTGACGACGTCGTGAAGGCGTTGGAAGACATCAGCCACCTGGCCGATGACTACGATTTACTTCATGAAAGTTTTGTAGATCATGACGGAAACGTTGTGTTCGTGGATTAAGGAGGGAAACCGATTGAATAAAGTACAGCTCATGGGCAACCTGGCCCGCGACCCGAAAGTCAGCGTGACCCGGACCGGCAAGACCCTTGTCCGGATGACGGTGGCCTGCTCCGAAACCTACAAGGGGAGGGACGGCCAGGCGAAAGAAATGACGTCGTTCGTTCCGGTGACCTGCTGGCCGCCGTCGTCGGATCTGGCGCAGAACCTCTTGAAAGGCGACCGGGTCGTCGTCCTGGGATGGTTCACGACGAATTCGTACGAAAAGGATGGAACCAAGCGCTACTACAGCGAAGTCACGGCGGACTACGTCGGGACCGTGCCGAAAGCCGCGAAAGCCGCCGCGCCGGGCGAATCATTTGAGGACATGGGGAGCGCCGCAGATGATGAAGAGATTCCGTTCTAGGAGGAGCCCATGGTTTATAAATTCACGATCGACGGCCGCCCGATGACCAAAAAGAACAGCATGACCAAGACCCGGTACGGGCTCATACAGTCCAAGCAGTACAGGGACTATGAAAAAATGGCCCTGTGCCAGCTGATGACCCAGAAGCCGAGGAACTTCCGCACGATTGCTTGCGCGGCCAGGATGAACGTCGAATACTACATGCCGAACCGCAAGGGCTGGCCTGACCTGTTCGGGCTGGTCCAGGCGACGGCCGACATTTTAGAGAAAGCCGGCATCGTAGAGGACGACGGCTATATCGCCGATGTGGCTTACAGCTGCATCGCGGGCGTAGACCCGGTGTGGCCGCGCGCCGAAATAAAGATCATCCCTATGCCGGACGACAAACTCAACGAGCTTAATCCAAAACTTAGAAAGAAGGTCAAAAAATGATAGATGACAAGATGGCCGTAAACACGATAAAAGCGTATTGCGACGGAAGACGGAAAGAGATGCGCGGATTGCGCCGTATCCAAGGCGTGCTCCCTGGCGAATAAAGCTTTCACTTTTTTTGCTGAATACCCCCTTGTTGGTAAATTTGAAGATTTACAAAAGCCCCTCGAAAAGGCGCCGAAGTTCGACATCACGCAGAAAGATAGCGCGGATTTCCGGAAGTACATCAATGAGATATTTATGCGTGAAGCGAAAAAATACGGCCTCCCGATGAACACGGCCAACTCGATAAAATGGTCCGCAAACGGGGAAATTAAGGTCACATTCGTCGACGATGACAACAAGACGAACTACATGGGCCGGGCGAAGTGCCATCCCGGCGACGCTTTCAATCCGGAAATAGGCATTAAACTGGCCGTCGAAAGAGCGGCGATGGATATGCCGTTTCATCCGCAAAATGGAGAACGTTATTATTACTTCACGGATGACGGGAGCCTTTATGATGCAATCTATTGTAACGATACTGAAGATAAAGTTAATAGCCTGATAGGCAATTGCTTTAAAAATAAAAAAACAGCTATGTATAACAAAGACATGGTTCATCTTAGCATAATGGTAGTACTGAGAACTTTAGATAGCCGTGGTTACAAAACTGATAGCCAAATCAAGGAGATGGTGACCGATGCGATGGGTAGATGTAAATGACCAGCTCCCGATTCCGCAGCGGCGTGTGTTGGTAGCGATGCACGCCGGCACGGAGTGGGAATTTAAAGCCGTCGGGGTGTTTTGCCAGGATCATTGGCTCGTAGACGGGGAAACCCGTCTCATCCCGATGAAAGAAGTACAGTATTGGGCGCCGATAGCCTCGACGCCGAAGAGATAGAGGTGACAGTATGACAAAACGAACGGTATGGCTGGGGCTCATCATTTACGCCGTCGTATGCATGGCGGCCTTTGTGACGATGCTCGTCATGATCTTTAAATAGGGCGGTGAGGCTATGGAGAACTGGTATAAACCAGGGCCGGTACAGTCTCACCAGATGACGGATGAAGAGCGCAAGCACTACGCACTGAAAAGGAAGAAAGCCAGTGACACGCGCTCTGAGTCTGACATCGAGACTTACCAGGCCGACACGATATTCAAGATCCGGAAGCGGATGCATTACACCTGCAAGAAGATTCGCGGGAGGAGGCGGTAAGAAGATGTGGGACATTGTCAAATATTCGTTCTATGGGGCCTGCCTGACGTTTTGGGCGGTCCTCGCGATGACTTTATTATGTGCAAACCGATAGGAGGCTTATAACGGACATGGGGCGCAAAAACAGACGGCGGAGACGAAACCCGCCATTGATGCCCTGGAGCCGGGAGCCGGAACTAAATCATGGGACCCTCGTCCCGCACCGGAGCCGCTGCGCGTTCTGCGGGCGGCCCCTTCCTCGTTCCGGCTGGCATTGGTTCCGGGACGAATTCGGGCAAAGGGTCCGGAAGTGCAACGACGAACGAAGCTGTATGAGGAGCCGGAAACAGGCCGCCGAGGAGTCTTTTAGGCGGGCCATTCGGCGCAATGCTTATCACACGGGCAGCTATTGGATGAAGGAGGACCGGGAAAATGGAAACGAATGATCGCATCGAGCAGGTCAAGGGCCTGCTGCACCGCTATCACCGGACGGCGGTATATATCAAGAACCTCAAAGAGGAGATTGCCGACAAGAAAGCTCAGATAGAAGCCATGCCGGCGCCCAAAGTGCCTGGCTATTCGCCAACCCCGGGAGGCAGGGCGAATAATCTGAGTCCCGAGGAACGGGCCTATTTCGCCAACGAGAGGGCCTTAGAGCGCATCACAGAATTACAGTGCCGCATCAACGAACTGGAGCCGATTCTGCTGCGTGTCGACCGGACACTCGACGCCCTGACCGTTACCGACCGTAATATCATCGTGAGCCGCTGCATCAATCACTACCCCTGGAACATGACGGCCCGGACGGCCCACTGCTCCCCGAGTTACTGCCGCCGGCGCATCGACCACATCCTCAGCCTGATGGCGGACATGATGCTGGGGCCTGGCGACATCCCCATCCCCATGGAGTTATTCACGCAGGATACACAATGATTGTGGATAACTGAAAAGCTGTAGCACATTCATAGCACTTTTGTAGCACATTCGTAGCACCACATGACAAGCTTTGCGTGCTATAATGACAGTATCGGGGACGGGGACCAGATGCCGCCGTTCGGTCATTGCGCGGTATCAGTCCCGTCTCTACAATGTGCGCTTTGTTCTTAGTGATAGGCAATCTAACAGCGCACAACATGGACGTGGCCGGGTGTACAATAGTAGTGTGTGTCTGTCGCGCTGAACAGGCATACCCCCGGAATCGTCCGACCTGGGATAGTTGGTTGTTGGGTATGTCCGCCATGGGGCCTCCAGGCATCGAGGGTTCGAGTCCTTCCTATCCCCCAATATGAATAGAGGGAGCTGTCAATTATGACGGCTCTTTTTTTATACCTAAAAACACGAGGACGGTGGTGAGCATGTGACATGGCTAATGAAAAAAATTTAGTGCCGGCTAATCAACGAACTCCGAGGGAACGCCGAGAAAATGCACGAAAAGCCGGTATTCAGAGCGGTAAATCAAGACGGGCTAAGAAGACCCTTAAAGCAATCATAAAGGGCGTTATGCCTGTCAAACTGAAGGAATTACCGCCTGATTTGTGCAGGGTTATTTTACGGGCCGCACAAATGAATGCCACGAAGGAGAATAAAGAAATGACCGTCGCTGAAATCATTATGGGCGGGATGATCCGATGCAGTGTCAAAGGAAATTCGATGATGATGAAACTTCTATTGGATTTACTCGGCGAGTCGCCGGACATCAAGCTTCGTGAACGAGAAGTAAAGCTCAAAGAAACTGCTGCTGACCTGGACGATGGAGATAAAGGCGACGGCATCGATGTACAAATCTATTTGCCGGATAATGAACGCGGTGACAGTGATTGATAGGGAGTAAGAAGGTGATGCCATGCCAACCATTTTAAAGCCTCAGCCAGGGCCACAGGAAACGTTTTTAGCCTGTCCTGCTGATATTGCTATCTATGGCGGCTCCTGAATTCTGCAGGCGGCGGTAAAACCTACGCGTTGCTGTTAGAGCCGTTACGACATATCCGAAACCCGAAATTCGGCGTCGTTATCTTTAGACGTGATAGCGGCCAGATTACGAATGAAGGCGGCTTGTGGGATAATGCGAAAAGTATTTATAGACAGTTGGGGGCAAACTTCTTGGAATCGGCGCCGAAGCGGGTTGTTTTTCCGTCGGGAGCCAAGATTACATTCAATCATCTCCACAGTGATGATTCCGTTTATGGCTACCAGGGCGCACAGATTCCTCTCATTTGTTTCGACGAATTGACACATTTCACGGAAGCGCAGTTTATCTATATGATGAGCCGTAACCGTTCAACGTGCGGCGTACGGCCTTATATCCGGGCCACTTGCAATCCGGATTCTGATTCCTGGGTTGCCCGTTTCATTTCCTGGTGGATTGACCAGGACACGGGATATGCAATCCCAGAACGGTCTGGCATTATCCGCTATTTTATAAGGATTGATGGCGCTATTCATTGGGGCGATACCCGTGACGAGCTGGCGACGGCTTATCATGTGGACCCTTCATTATGCAAGAGTGCGACATTCATCAACTCCAGCATATTCGACAACAAGGCCCTGCTCAACGCAGACCCTGGATATCTGGCCACACTGAACGCCTTGAGCCTGGTGGAAAAGGAACGGCTTTTAAAGGGCAACTGGAAAATCCGTCCGGCTGCCGGGTTGTATTTCAAGCGCGACATGTTCCGTGTTGTTCAGGAAGTACCGGATAAAATCGTCAGTATTGCCCGCTCCTGGGACCTGGCGGCGACAGCTATCACGCCAAACAGCCCGGACCCTGACCGTACTGCATCCTGCCTCATGGCCAGGATGAGGAATGGACAGTACATTATTTTGGATGTGCAAAGGCGGGCACTTAATGCGGCTGATGTTCGTGAGCTTATGGTTAATACAGCTAAAGCGGACCGGGCTCAATTTCCGAATGTCCGCATTACTGTGCCACAAGACCCGGGGCAGGCTGGGAAATCGCAAGCGGCTAGTATAACTGCACTGTTGGCTGGATATAGCGTGACGACACATACTGTTACAGGCTCAAAGATTACACGAGCCGAACCATTTGCGGCTCAGGTTCAACATGGAGCTGTTATGGTATTGGCGGGGTCATGGAATGAGATGTTTTTCGATGAACTTGAGGGCTTCCCCGATGCGCTTCACGATGATCAGGTGGATGCAGCCAGCGATGCGTTTACAGCTGTAGCGAGAGTCAACGATTGGAATGCCTTGATTTCATAAGGAGCAAGGAACATGAACAATATTAGAACTGACGGGTTCTTTAATGCCTTTTTGGGATATGGCACTAGGCGGCGGGACCCGTTCACACATACTCATTTTCAGGGCGCCCAGGTGAAAGCTATAGAGGCCCGATGGCACGAGTATGAAGAGCTGTTCACCTATAACGGCATCGCCCAGAAAATCATTAAAATTCCGGCCAATGACGCCGTTCGGGCTGGCTTCACGTTGAATGACGGAGACAGCGAGCTGGAACAGAATAAGGCCGTACAATCCATCTTGGAAGATCTGAATTTCCAGAGCGTCTTTTCCAACGCCCTATGCTGGGACCGCCTGTATGGTGGGGGCGTCGTGCTCATGCTGATTGATGACGGCGGGGAATTGCAAGACCCGCTGAATGAAAGCGCCATCAAGGGCATCCGGAACCTGGTCGTCTATGACGCCCAGGACGTCACGCCGGAATATGATTACCAAGACCCGAACCATCCTTTATACGGGAAGCCGGAAACCTACACCATTGTAGGCTATAACGGCGGATCTTTCTCGGTACATGAGAGCCGCCTGCTAATCTTTGACGGGGCGCTCATCAGCAACCGGGAACGGCGCCAGCGCAACGGTTGGGGCGGTTCCATCATGGAGCAGGTACGCGATAATCTGATGCGGTTCGTGTCGTCCCAGGAGTTTTCCTTGATGGCCATGGAACGCATGAGCCAGTCCGTACTTAAATTGTCCGGCATGGGCAACGTACTGAGCACCGACGAAGGCGAGAAGATCATACAGAAAAGGCTACAGCTTATCGACATGGCCCGGGGGATGATGAATACCATCGCCCTCGACACGGAAGATGAATATAACATCGAGACCATCACCATGAGCGGCCTTTGTGAAATGGTGGATAAATTCGAGACGGCCCTGTCAGCGGCGGCCGACATTCCTATCACGGTTCTTATGGGCCAAAGCCCGGGCGGCCTGGATGCCACCGGGGACAGCGACCTGGAGAACTATTACAACATGGTCGACCGCATCCGCCAGCGTACGTTAAAGCCGAAAATCAACCGCCTGCTGCATCTCTTGGCGCTGGCCCATGATGTGCCGCTGGCCCTGCCCGATGAATATACCATCGAGTTCGGGAAATTATGGAGCCCGTCGGCGAAAGAAGAAGCCGATACGAAGATGGCCGAAGCCGAAGCCCGGGCCCGTGATGCGGCCACAGCGGCGCAGTATGTATCTATCGGGGCTCTCGATACCCAGGAGGTACGGGACAAGCTCGATGAAGGCGACTTCTACAAGCTGGACCGGAGCCTCGACAAGGTCATCGAAGAGGCCCACAGCACACCACCCAAGGGGGAATCCATGAATGACAAAGGAAATCGTTCCGAAGCGTAAAATCAGATACCCCGTGGGGTTGGAGCGGGATTATGCCAAACTGCTTACGGCCTACGTAGCTCGTAAGATGAAAGTGGCGTCGGCCTTCATCTCGGAGATGAAAACGGCCCTGCAATCGTCTAACACGACAGGACACATTAACTTAGTCATCGACCAGATAGGCCAGGCCATGGAAAACGCTGACGTCCTGACAGGAACCATGCAGAAAATGGCCCGCCTGGTAGAAACTCATACGGAGAAAGAGACAGACGCCGAATTCCGGAGCGTGTTTTCCCTTTCGGCGCCGCTTCTCCCTGGGCCGCTAAAGAGCCAGCCCGTCACAGATGTCGGGCGGCAGGATGCGGCATCACCGGATCTGGAGGAACTCCAGCGGGCCTGGGTAGACCAGAATCTCGACCTCATACGGAGCATCGACGGGGAAACGCTGGCGCATATCAAGCAGCGGTTAAACGACGCTATTATCTATAACAGCAATGCAGCCGAGCTCACCCGGTTTTTGACTGAGGCCATTCAGGACATCGCCCACAATGAGACGAACCGGGCTGTACTGATTGCGACCGACCAGATAGGCAAGCTGCATGGACGCATGAGCCAGTACCGACAGGAACAGGCCGGCATTACTCACTACATCTGGGAGACGGCCCACGATTCCCGGGTACGGCCATGGCATCGCACGCGGCAGGGGAAGAAATTCGCCTGGAGCGCTCCACCACCTGATGGTCATCCGGGGATACCGATACGGTGCCGTTGTGTGGCCCTCCCGGTCATCGACGTCGATACCATCCCCATCCGGACCAAGGCGGGGACCTTCATTTCGCTGACAGCGAAAAAACTCACCTCAGCGCCGCCACAAGGCGAGGAAGAGGGAAATGCGAACAACTTATACCCCAAGACGTTGGGCGGGGCTTCACGAGGCGAAGAGATGACACACGCCGAAGCGGACAGCGGGAACGTCAATCCGCGGGTCAACTTCAGCGAGGGGTACCGGAACAACTGCCAGACTTGTGTCATTGACTACGAAGCCCGGCGCCGTGGTTATGACGTCGTTGCTAAAGGGTTCGAGGCCGGTGGTACGACGGAACGGTTATCCCGCAAGACAAACTTGGCTTGGCTGGATCCGGAAACCGGGGAAGCCCCGGCATATATCCTTGACAAGGCCGTACATACGCCGAAACAGTTGGCCTCCTGGCTGCACCGCACGCTGGACCCGAAGGGGCGCTATACTATCGAATTTGCCTGGAAAGGCCGTGGCAGTATCGGCCATATCGTTTGTATTTCCAAGGATAAAGCAGGCGACCTGGTCATGTATGATCCCCAGCTCGACCGGATCTATACCGGCGACAAGGAAATACAAAGCTACTTCAAGCGGGTACGCTTCAAACGGACCTTCTACGGCATTACGGTTTATACGCCGCCCCGGCTCCTGCGAGTCGATGACAAGGCGTTCAACGTGAAGATCGTCAACGACGTTCTGGAAAAGAGGGAAAAATGACCGACACGAACGACATGGCCAACGAATTCGCCGTCTATCACGGATACGACGGGGCTGAACACCTCTGCTCCTGGAAAGGCTATGAAATATATGAGCCGATAGCCAAGAAAGAGCGCATCACCGGCCTGCCTTACAAGATTCTGATACGGCAGGACGATGTAAGGTTCTCTACCGTCAATGAGACATTCGACATCATGGACGATTGTGACGCATACCTGGAAAGGGGGTGAGAAACATGATTCGATATGACAGGGTAGCGATTCATGCGACGAAGACCGACGAAGGGTTCATCCGTGATAAACCTATCGTCGGCCGTACGGGCATCTTAGAGTACCGGAACCCGGACGGAAGTACCCGGCGGGAATACCGGCCGCCGGAAGAAGCCTTTAACACGGATTCCTTGAACTCGCTACAGGGGAAACCTATCACGATGGGCCACCAGGGCATGGTGACAAGTGACAACAGCAATATCATTCAACCTATCGGGGCCGTCCTTTCCCCGGGCAGACAGGACAACAACAACATCGTGGCCGATGTCGTTATTTATCAGCTGCCGACCGAGGCCCGCGAACTTTCCTGCGGGTACAATCTTGACTTAGAGGAAACACCGGGCGTGACGCCGGATGGACAGCCATATGACGCCATTCAGCACCATATCCGCTATAACCATGTGGCCGTAGTCCCCAAAGGCCGGGCCGGTATTGCCCGGCTGAACATGGACGGGGACCAGGAAATGGATTTTGAGGAGCACCAAGATACGACAGGAGGAACGAAGACAATGAAAAAAGTAAGACTCGACAATGGCATCGAATACGACGCGGCGCCGGAAGTAGCCGTATACGTCGACCAGCTGCGTGAAGACCATAAGAAACAGAAAGCCGAAATGGATACCTTGCAAGCCAAGTACGATGCAGCCGTTTCGGATTTGAAAAAAGCAAAGGAAGACGCCAAGCAGGCCGAAGAAAAAGCGAAAGCCGCTTTTGACCAGGCTGTCAGGGACCGCGTCGCCGTATTGAAGCGGGCCGACGCATTCGGCATCAAAGACGCCGAAAAGATGACCGTTCAGGAAGTCAAGAAAGCCGTCATCAAGAAGGTGCACGGCGACGATTTCGACCTGGAAAATAAGAGTGACGAATACCTCAACGCAGCCTATGACCTCGTGAAAGACACGAAGCAGGAAACCAAAGCCGGCAAGGCAGACGGCATTGCCAGCCAGGTCAAGACCATCAACCAGCCGAAAGAAAAGAAAAACGACGAAGAAGATCTGACGGTGGAACAGGCCATGAAACAGCTGCGCAAAGACGAAGCAGACGCATGGATGAAGGAGGTTAAATAATTATGGCACAGAACAAACTTTTCACATGGTATGGCAACGAAGACCGCCCTGGTATCGCCGGGATGAAAGCCGATACGACGGTCGACGTCGTAGACAGCTATGCCGCTGAATCGTCCATCATGCCGGGCGACGCCGTACTCCGTGGCACTGAAGAAGGTACGGTCAAATCCGTGACAGCTGCCACCGACGGTCCGAAGGTCATCGGCATCGCCTTACATAAACATTACGACCCGGAAATCGGCTGCTATCCGGCCGGCACCGCTGTCGATGTCATGACCAGCGGCGACGTATACGTTACCGCCGGCGGCGACGTACAGCCGGGCGATAAAGCCGATATTGCTATCGACGATGGCGCCGTCGTCTTCACCGAATCGGGCGGCACGAACACCCTGCCGGGCGTTACGTTCCTCAATTCCGGAGCTAAAGGCGACGTCGTCCGCATCCGCATCCGTTTATAAACAGGAGGTATGAACAACATGACCATGACTCGTTATGATGAAAAAGAAGCAAGATATTTGCAGAACGTGGCCGCTATGGACGAAGCTACGAGCGTATTCCTGGCCCGCCAGCTGACCCATATCCGTGCCCAGACGCTGACCGTCAAGAAGGCCCCCATGAACGCCTTCCAGGTATTCCCGGTACAGACGGACATTCCGGCCGGGGCTGAAAGCGCCGTCCAATACATCTATGATGCGGTCGGCATGGCTGAAATCATCAGCAACTATGCTGACGCCCTGCCCCGTGTTGATGTTGTCGCCAAGGAACAGGCCGTCAAGGTCTTCTCTATCGGCGATGCATACGGCTATAACTACCGGGAAGTCAATAACGCCCAGTTCGCAGGCATCCCATTGAGCGCCCTCCGCGCCCAGCAGGCCCGCCGTGGCATCGACCTCAAGTTGAACAAAATCGCCTGGAACGGGGATAAGGCTCACCACATCACGGGCTTCCTCGACAATGAAAACATTTCGACGATTTCCCTGCCGGCTGACGGCACGGGCTCCAAGACCGCCTTCAGCACGAAGACCTATGACAAGATGATCCGCGACATGAACGACATCATCGACGCCATCCCAACCGCTACGAATGAAGTAGAACAGGCCAATACGGTCCTGATGGCCCCGGCCGTTTATCGGGCATTAGCTGAAACCCGCATCGAGGACGCCCAGGGTACGACGGTACTCCGATTCTTGCAGAGCCTGCACCCGGAAATTAGCCGCTGGATGAAGGTCGGCGAACTCAAAGGCGCTGGCACCGACGGTTCGGATATGGTCGCCGCCGGTTATTTCGACCCGACATATATCCGTTTTGAAATCCCGACCCGTTTCGACCAGCAGCCCGTGCAGTACCGCAACCTCGAATATGTCGTCGATTGCGTAGCCGAAGCGGCCGGCGTTACGGTCACCATGCCGATGGCCTTTGTTAAAGCCCAGGGCTGTTAGTAGAAAGGGGAGGTCCCAATGATTCTGTTAAATAAAACGAGCCGTGCCGTCCTGTTCGGCGGCACGCTGCTCATTCCGCTGAAACCAACGACGGTCGACGGGAAATTGTCAGACGTCAAGAAAATGTATCCCGGTATTGCCGCCATGCTGGATAGTGGCGACATCGAAACGCTGACCAAAGCCGCCGCCGCAGAAGCTGAAAAAGAGCTGGCCGCCAAGACAATTGAGGAATTACAGGCCTACGCGAAGGAACAGGGCATCGACCTGGGTAACGCCTCGACCAAAGAGGACATCCTGGCAGCCATTGAGGCCGCGAAATGAGCGAAATGAGTATCGCAAGTGATGCGGACCTGCTGAACACGGTCTACACGGTAGCCCCCGAATTCACCACGATGAACGACAGCGACGTCCTGCAAGTCATGGACCTGGCCAAGCTGTTCGTGAGTGAGAAGAAGTTCGGGAAATTCTACCCCGTGGCCCTGGCTGATTATACGGCGCACCTGCTGACACTGCGGGCCGAGACGGCCAACAGCGGCGGCATGAGTGCGACGCTGACGTCCGGCGGCATCGTCAGCGAAAGCGAAGGCGACCTTTCCCGCTCCTACGGGGCGGCCAATACGGGCGGATCTGGCAACGACCTGCTCAATAAGACCGTATACGGGAAAGCCTACCTGCAATTATTGAAACTGGTCATCGTGCCGGTCCGTACACGAATGGGGTGAGACTATGAGCGTCATCGACAAAGATATGGGGTATCAGACCATCATCACCAACCTGAGCCGTCTGGAAGGGACGGTCAAAGTTGGAATCATGGCCGATGCAGGCAGTGAAAAAGACGGGGCCAGCCTCGTCGAAGTTGCTACCTATAACGAATTCGGTACACAGCACATTCCTGCCCGGCCCTTTGTTCGTCAGACGACAGACAACAATCGTAGGGCCTGGGGGAGCATGGCGGCCCGGCTTGAGGACCGGGTGGCCCACGGAATGAGCCCGCATCAGGCGCTGGAGATTCTCGGCAACAAGGCGGAGGGCGATATGAAAGCGACAATCGGCCGTGGCCATTTCGTCCCCAATGCCCCGAACACCATCAAGCAGAAAGGTTCTTCTCAGCCGCTGATTGATACCGGCCGCATGCGCAACAGCGTAAGCCATAAAGTGGAGGACTGATAGTATGGGATTCAGAAGACCCGTCACCATCGAGCGCACCAGCCTGGGCACTATCGACGATAACGGCCGATACCAGAAAGGCACGACGACCACGCTGACCATCCAAGCCAGCGTGCAGCCTTTAAGTATCCGCGAACAATCGACAATAGTTGGCCCTGACGGCGCCCGTAACGTGTCGTACGTCAAAATCTATACCGATACCCCGCTTATCCCACAAAGTGCGGCCAGCGGGCAGGGAGAGGCCACCAAGGCCGACGTCGTTCGGCATCTGGGGCGCCGCTTCCTGGTTACGCAATGCGACGCCTATCAGAATGGCGTCATCAGTCATTACCGGGCTTATGCCAAGGAGGTGCTGACCGATGACGACACGTGACAAAATGGATTTCCTGCATGGCATCATTGCCGAGTTGCTGGGGCTTCCGGGGAAACAGGTCGTCTGGGTCAACCAGAACATGCCCCGCATCAAGCGGCCCTTTGCGACGCTCCAGTTCTACGGCGTCCATGGGGAAGCCAGCGAGGAACTGCGACCGACGGGGCCGGGCAAGTATGACGTCCGGGTCCCGACATCGGCGACGCTGGCCGTGCAGTATTTCGGCCAGGATGCCCTGGAACACCTGGAGACGCTGGCCCGTGGGTTCGAGCGCCCGACGATTGCCGACCGCTGTTTCGCGGCGGCTGTCGTCGTGTATGACACGAACAATATCACCGACCTGTCGGCACTCTTAGAGTCGCAGACCTGGGACGAACGGGCGAATATCGACCTGTATATCCGCTATAACCACGACATCGATGACGAGCCGGGTTACATCGAATCGGTTGTCATTGAAAGCCAGCTCCCCAAGAGCGAACCAGATACGACGGCTATCCCGTATGATCCGGACAGTTCCGGGAGCGGAGACACGGGAACCGATACCGGGAATACCGGTTCTGGCAGCACGACAGAGCCGGACACGCATGATTATTACATCGATACCGTCGAAGTAGACGGTACCACGAATTAAGGAGGACTGTTAAATGGCGAACATTGACCGCATTGTAAACGTCCAGATCGCCTTGAATACGACCGGCATCAGCAAGCTCGGCTTCAGCACGGTCATGGTTATCGGGCAACATACGCACGGTTCGAGCCGTGTATTGACCTATACCGATACCGACCAGCTTGTCGATGACGGGTTCCAGACGACGGACGCCATCTATAAAGCCGTTTCGGCCTGCTTCTCGCAGATTCCCAGCCCGACGCAGGTCAAGGTCGGCAAGTGGAACAGCGAGGAAGACCTGGCCACGGCCTTGGCGGCTATCCGTTCGGAAGACGATGACTTTTATGGCATCGTCCTGGCAGATCGGACAGAAGCCAACGTATTAGCTATGGCCGAATGGACTGAAACGCATATGAAGCTGTTTATGACGGCCACCGGCGACGATAAAGCAAAAGACGCCTCGGCTACGACGGACATCATGGCACAGCTCCAGAGCAAGAATTATTACCGCACGGCTGCCTGGTATCATGCCAATGCCACAGACGAATATCCGGAAGCGGCGGTCATGGCCCGCTGCTTTGCTATCGACCCGGGCGGTGAAACCTGGGCGAATAAGAAACTAGCGGCTATTACAGCGGATAATCTGACCGAAACAGAATACAACGCCATTACCAAGAAAAACGGAAACACGTTCGAGAAATTCCGAAACGTATCCATTACCCAAAACGGCAAGGTGGCCGCCGGCGAATGGATTGACGTTATCCGCTTCCGTGACTGGCTCCAGGAAGAAATTCGGACCAATGAATTCTATTTGCTCATCAACTCGGATAAAGTACCGTACACCGATGTAGGCATTGCCATGGTGGAAACGGTACTGCGTAAGGCCCTGGAAGACGGGCAGGCCGCCGGCGGCATTGCCCCGACAGAATACGATGAAGACGGGAACAAGAACCTGGGCTATACCATCGACGTACCGCTTTCTTCGAGCATCACGGCTAACCAGAAGGCCAGCCGTGTCCTGAAAGACGTGAAATTCACGGCCCGTCTTGCCGGGGCTATTCACGCTATCCGCATCAACGGGTCTTTTACTTATGACAACTTGTTGGAAAGTGCTTAGGGGGTGAATTAACAAAATGTCTGATGTATTAACATATGACCCGAAAAAAAATATCATCATCTATGGGAGCAAGCAGCTTACGGGCTTCGCTGAGGATGACATGATTACCATTAAGCCGCTGGGCGATGGCATGCAGATCTATAGCGGCGCTGACGGTGAAGTTGGCCGAAGCGTCGACCCGAACCGCACTTTCGAGGTTAAAGTCAGCCTGGCTACATCCTCGAAGAGCAACGACTATTTAAGTGAATGCTACAATAAGGACCGCCGCACTGGCAGCTATATGCTCCCGTTGACCATCAAGGACCTCAGCGGCTCGACGCTGTTCTTTGCCAAGCAGGCCTGGGTGCAGAACTTCCCCGAATCGAAACGGGGTCGTAACATCGACAACCAGGACTGGACGTTCAACACCGGTCAGGTAAACGACCCGGTCATCGGCGGCAATGATTAACGAGGAGGCTAAAGCATGAGTATCATTTATCAGGGCGGTGAAACGAAGAAGTGGGACCAAGGCCAGTATACCTTTGCTATCCGTCAGTTCCCGCCGTTCCACGCCATGAAAGTGCTGGGTGAGCTCCAGAAGGTGCTTGCCCCGGCCCTGGGTGGCGCTATTGGCGGTATCAGGCCAGAAACGCTGGACCAGGACACGAACAATGTCATCTTTATCGGCAACACCGTGGCCGACGCCTTGAATGGGCTGGCCCGCAGCATGGACGGCGACACGCTGGAAAAAGTATCTGCCATGTTATTGGACCCGGATTATGTCAGCGTCGCCCCGCTTCACACGAAAGACTTCCAGCAGCTCGACGAAAGCGCCGTCAATGAGGTCTATAGCGGTCGCATTTTCGATATGATCGTCTTGATGGTTCAGGTATTTAAAATCAACTATCTGGATTTTTCCAAGCTCTCGAGCGTCCCGACTGGAGTCCTCGGAACGTTGCGAGGGCTGAAGCAGTCATTCCAGGCAAATGTTCCGAAGAGTTCACGAAAATGACCTTCATCTACCGCGTACTGGATGCGGGCATGGTCACCATGACGGAACTGAAAAGCGGCCTGGTGTCCCTGGCCGACCTTGTCGGGATGACGCATTATCTCGACATGAAGAGTGATATCGAGTACGCGAACCTGAAGAAGTATGACAAGCCGGAAGGGGGTGGGCGCCATGGTCGTCCGTGAACTGATTACCAAAATATCGTTTGCTGTCAATCGAGGCGGCCTGGATGCGGCCAATAACGGCATTTCCCGCCTCAAGCGGAGCCTGGGAGGCATCGGCGGGGCCAGTTCCATGGCCAGCCGTATGTTCGGCAACAGCGCGGCGAATATGGTTGCTTCTGCCACCAAGGCTGAGATGGGGATTTCCCGCATCAAGTCATCCGTCAACAGCCTCATGGGTTCCCTGGGGCCGCTGGCCGGGGCGATGGCCGCGGCTTTTTCCATCAGCGCCATCAAGAACACGGCCGATGAAATGATGAGCCTGGATGGCCGTCTCCGTTCCGTCACGTCGAGCGAAGAAGAACGGCGTGGCGTGGAAACGCAGCTGTATGAGTTATCCCAGAATAACCGCAGTGCCCTGGCTGAAATGGGCGACCTCTATTTCAGTACGGCCCGGGCCTGCAAGCAGATGGGACGGTCGCAAGAGGACGCCATGAGGACCACGGATATTGTATCTAAAGCCCTCACGCTAGGCGGTGCAACGACGGAACAGGCAAAAGCCTCTATCTTGCAGTTAGGCCAGGCATTAGGTTCTGGTGTTCTTCAAGGCGACGAACTCCACTCCCTCGATGAAAATGCCAGCCTGCTCATGCAGCACATGGCCGAATCTATCGGCGTGCCCCAAGCAGCCTTGAAAGATATGGGCAAACAGGGGCAATTGACGTCTGATATGGTCATCGACGCCATCCTGGCCAGCGGGGCGGCCATTGATTCCGAATTCAATGGCATCCCGCTGACTATTGGCCAAGCCCTGACCCAGGCCAGCAACTCGTGGAAAATATTCATTCTTCGCATCGAACAAGGCACTGGCATCTTTTCCGACATCGCTACCAGTCTGAGCCAGGTATTTAAAGAGATTTCCCAGGGGATGAACGACATTGTCACCATCATGTCGGGCCCGGGAGATACGGCCGACTCAATGGCAGCCTTTGAAAAGGCGAAGGAAGCTCATCCGTACATCGTAGCTATCGGCGATGCCTTGAAGACGGTCTACAATCTGCTCAACCAGATTGGCGAGGCCACGGGCATCGACAACCTTATCACGAAAACCATTCTGATTGCAGGGGCCGTGGGCGTCATGGCCGGGGTATTTTCCGCTGTCGGGACTGTTGTCGGCGCCGTGGCTGGCGTCATCTCCGGCGTGTTCGGGGCTATTTCCGGCGTCATTGGATTCATTGCCGCGGCTGGTTGGCCTGTCGTGGCGGTCATCGCCGCCATTGCGGCCGCCATCTATTTCGTCAAGAACCACTGGGATGAAGTCATGGCTGCTTTCAGCCCTGGGCTTGAGATGATGAAGCAGGGGCTTGCCTTCCTGGCCGACGCCTGGGAACGGATACAGCCTTTCATTAAAGCTTTAATTCCCCCCTTAAAAATGATTGCTGAAGTTGTTGGCGGCGTCATTGTGACGGCGTTAGGCATGTTTTTCAGTACGGCCGGTTATGTATTCCGTGGCGTGGCGGCTTTGATTGACACTGTAGCCTCGGCCTTGCAGAAGGTCGGTGAATTCATCCAATGGTGTGCCGACGGGCTGGCAGGGCTCATCAATAAAGCGAAAGACTTTTTAGGTATGGGCGGTCAGATCAGCGCCGAAGGGTCGGCCCTGGAAAGCTTTGCGAACCGGGTTATCCCGACGGGGAACAGTTATTCGAATACGAACAATTATCAATTGAGCGTTGGCACAGTGCAAGACGCTATCGGGTTTGCCAGCGGTACGAACTTTTCGCCGTATGGATAAGAGGTGAGATATCATGGCATTTATGAGTGGTAGTAATATCAGCAATATCGGTACCAGTCTGGCAGGCGGATTAGCCGGCGGTTCCGGCTTCATGCCATGCAGTAATACGGGCGTGCTCCCGAAGCTGACACAACCGGCACAGATTGGTGATATGCTCGAATGTGACGTCATCCTGTCACGGGTTACGACATTCGAGTCGGAGGTCACGCAGTTTCCAGTAGAGGACGGCTTTTCCATTTCGGACCATTGTATCCGCAAGCCGATGAAACTGACCATGGAAGTGTTGTTTACCCCGACGCCGGTCACCTGGTTCATGGCCGTATTAGGCGGTTCCCGCCACAGCCTGAACCGAGTCATGGATGCCATTATGGACATCTGGAAGAAAGGCGAACCGGTCACCATCAAACTCGTCGACGGCATCTATACGGACATGGTTATGACCAGCGCCCCCATGCCGAGGCGCTCCGAAGATGGGTACTGTTATAAGGCAACGCTGGAATTCCAATATGTGCGCCGGGTCACGCAGCGGACGGAAGACATCCCGGAAGACGGCTGTAATGCCGATGCCCAGGGAAAAGCCGGCCAGACCGGGAAAGACGGCGGTATGGCTGCCACTGAGGAAATCGGTACTGGGCTCCAGACCATCGACCCCAGTACCGTCGGAAATGCGTCCTCCGATGAAGATATTTGGACCCAGATTGCCACAGGCAGCGTCGACCTCAGCCAGTTCGGGGCCATTGGCGTCGGGCTGGAACATACGGCGGCCATGGCTACGGTATCCATTGCCCAGTCCATGGGCGGAATGGGGGCGGTGCTCTGGTGATTACGATTAGTGCCTTAGATGCCAATTCGTTCGTCGAGTCGGTCATCCTAGACTCGATTCTCTACCGGCTCCGGCTGAATTGGAACGATGACGGCCAGTATTGGACGCTCGACGTCTGCAATAATGACAACTCCGAGCTGGTCCGCGGTATCGTCGTCGTGCCGAATTTTCCATTGCTCCATGCGTACCGCCGCATCAAGGGCCTGCCTCCGGGCGAGCTGTTGGCCGTCGTGTCCAGTACCAGTATTTCGGATATTGGCCGCAAAGATTTCATCAGTGGGAGAGCCCATCTGATCTACATGCCGAAGGAGGAATTGACGAATGTTGTGGAATCGGCAGTATAGGGTCAAGTTCCCAGGGATAGGCCTGGAATTTGCCAATACGCTCCGCATCTCTTTCGACATCACGAAAGACCTGTCGAAGAATACGAACAAGGGGAAACTAACCATTTGGAACCTCAGCGACGAGACCCGGCATAAAATCAACGTTCCCGATACCAAGGTCGAGCTCTATGCTGGGTATAAGGACAACGGCGGGGCCGTCCGGCTCTTTGTCGGGTCGGTCATCAGTGCCCAGACGAAAGACGATGGTAAGGACGTCACGACGGAACTGTCGCTCTCCGATGGTCAGACGGCCATTCGGGATACGGCTTTTTCTCTATCATTTGCACCGGGGACTCCGGGCAATACTATCATCCAGTACATCGCCGATGAAATGGGGCTGCCCCTCGTCTGGGGCGACGGCGTCCAGTTCGGCACATTCAAGGATGGGTTTTCCTTCGTCGGCATGGCCGCCGATGCCCTCGACGCTATATGCTATGGTTCGGGCGTCAAATGGAGCATCCAGAACGAAATCATCCAGCTCATCAAGGAAGGTGGCACGGTCAGCAACAAAGGGCTGGTCTTTGCCCCAGATAGCGGCCTTATCGGGAGCCCGGAATGGTACACTAAGGCCAACTCTCAGCCGAATACGGCGACGCCTAAGCGCAAGCGCAAGCAGGCCGAGAATACGGACCCGTCGACAGCCTCGTCGGGCTGGAAGGTCAAGACGCTGCTGTCGCCGACCCTCAACCCGGGCGACCTGGTCAAGGTAGAATCCCGTTACGTCGAAGGCTGGTTCAAAGTCCAGTCGGCCCACCATACGGGAGATACCTATGGCGACGAATGGAACAGCGAACTCGATTTAGTAGACCGGAACGCCACGCTCCAGTCTCCCGAAAGTGATGCGGCCAGCAACACGGCCGTCTATGGGAATGGCGGGACAAGCGGTGAAGTCAGTACCAACGTCGACGCCGGTTGTGAAGCCGTGGCCAACAGCCAGGGCGGCTATATCCCTGACGGCTGCGTATACCGGGTCACGGAAGCCGGGTCTTATTATTCGCCGTTCCTCAAGCAGGAATACGATAACGGCCAGTGGGGCGTTGACGGTCTTTGTGCCGACGCCGGCGACAACTGTATCCCATACGACCCGAGCCAGCTCGAAAAGGGCGACGTCATCGTATTCTATAACGACGACCACAGCGAAGGGCATGTCGGCATATGCGACGGCAACGGTGGCATGTGGCACAACAGCTACACTCAACAAAGCTGGTATCATGCCGGCGATACCGACATGGGCGACCAGTATCCACAATACATCATCAAAGCCAGCCAGTGTTAAGGGAAGGTGTTTTTATGCAATCATCTAATGAATTACGGGACATCGTAGACGGATGGATAGCTGGTTCAGTCAATAATATTCATACCGCCATGCCTGGGAAAATCATCGACTACGATGCCGGCGTCTGCCAGGCTAGTGTACAGCCGGTAGGGAAATTCAAGGTGCAGGATGGACGCAGCCTGCCGTTCCCTATCGTGCATCATGTACCCGTCATATTTCCCAGTGGCCTGGGTGGTACAGCGGGCGTCACGATTCCATTACAGGCCGGTGATGGCTGTCTGCTCGTGTTTGCGGAGTCCCAGCTGGACGACTTCATGAACGGCGGCGACAGCGACAATGAACGGCGCCATAGCATCAACGACGCCATCTGTATTCCAGGCCTGTATAACCGGGGATGCCGGTCGGCCAGCCCGTCCGACGTCTGCCTGTTCAACGGCGGCGTAAAAATGGTCATTAGCTCCGGCGGCATTACCGTGACCGGCGGCGACCTAGTCGTCGGAGGCATTTCCGTGACGAAGCACACCCACACCGGGGATAGTGGCGGCACCACGAGCGCACCGAAATAGGAGGCATAGACATGGCCTATGATTTAGCAATGAACGTACAGACGGGCGACTTGGTCGTCCGGAATGGCGACCTGATGATCGTCAACAATGGGGAACGGGTCGCCCAACAGGTGCTCATTACGCTGCGGGAATGGCTCGGCGAATGGTTCCTGAAAACGAGCGACGGTGTCCCCTATCTTGAATATATCTTAGTCAAGAACCCCAACGAGGCCCACGTCCGGCAAGTCCTGTCGGAGGCCATTCAGAGCGTAGAGGGGGTCAAAGGCGTCACGGAGCTCGAATTCACATTCAACCGTATTTTAAGGACGCTCACAGTATCGTATGAGATTGATACCGATTATGGATTTATCACGAAAAAGGAGGTGCTGGGATATGGCAGATAGTGAAAACGTTTATGGCTTGACCCGTGACGGCTTCCGGCGGAAACGGCTACCGGAAATCCTGTCCGACATCAACCGCCGGGTATCGGACCGGCTGGGCGTTGAAATCGAGACTGGGAGCAACAGCCTGTTCGGGCAGCTTCACGGCGTGTTTGCGTACGAAATCGCCGACCTGTGGGAGCAAGCCGAAAACACCTATAACGCCATGTATCCGAACACGGCCACGGGCGTCAGCCTGTCCAATGCGGCGGGCCTGGCGGGTATCTCGGCCATTTCCGGCACACAAAGCCGGCTGCTGGCTACCTGTTATGGCACCAACGGCACGGTCATCCCTTATGGGGCACAGATATCCAGCAGTAACGAAAACGGCAGCTACTGGGAATGTATCGCCACTAATGCGGCCATCTCGAAAGAAAAGGCCTGCTATGCCGCATATAGTATCAGCAGTGCCGTGAGTGCCGGTACGGTTTATACACTGACTATCAATGACAAAACGGCCAGCTATGCCGCCGTTTCCGGGGATACGGCCAGCAAGGTGCTGAGTACCTTGGCAAAAAACTTTACCGGCGTTACCTATTCTATCGACAGCGGGGTCCTGTCCATACGGACGACGACCAAAGGGGAGACCTTTGCAACGGATGCCCAGAATGTCACTATCAGCTCTATCGGTACACCGATTCAGTTCCGCTGCGTGACGGTCGGGGCTGTCAATCCGGACATCGGCACCATCAACCAAATTGTCACCTCGATTCCCGGCTGGACCGGGGTCTTGAACCAGTACGCCGCGTCTGTCGGCCAGGATGCCGAAACCGATACCCATTTGCGGCAGCGCTGGAACCGGTCGCTCTTTAGCCGCGGGTCCACGAATATTGACGCCATCGCCGAAGCCCTGGTCGATAACGTGACAGGCGTTACGACATCCAAGGTGTACGAGAACCGGACCGATGCGACCGATTCTGACGGTCGTCCGCCACACTCCATCGAGGCCGTCGTAGAAGGCGGGGAAAATGACGACATTGCCCAGGCACTCTGGGAAACGAAAACCGGCGGCATTGACACATTCGGCAACGACAGCGGCGTCGCTACGGATTCGCAGGGCGTGCAGCATACGATATATTTCAACCGCCCGCAGCAGGTCAAAGTCTGGATGAAGATTGTCGTCGGCAAAAACCCCGACGAAGTCTTCCCGCCTGCGGCGCTTAACGAAATCGCTGACGCGGTACTGGCGAAAGGGCAGGCGCAGGAAATCGGGCAGGACGTTATCTTGCAGCGGTATTTTTCGTCTATCTTCTCGGCTACGACCGGCGTCGGGTATATCAGCCTGACGGCCTGCACTGGCGACACGGCAGACGAATATACGACGGAAAATATAAGTATCAACGACCGGCAGATTGCCGTATTTGACGCGACCAGAATCGAGGTGTCTAAACAAGATGAGCAGTAACCGCACGGAAAGTATGGAAAACCATCTGATTGGACAGTTTCAGAGAAAGCAGATATTGCAGGCAATTCTTGAGGCATTAGGTGAAGAGCTGGACGAATTAGAGCAGGCCTTTTCCGACCTGAGGGATAAACGATGGATTGATACGGCAGAAGGGGCACAGCTGGACGGTATTGGTACTATCGTCAATCAGCCCCGGCAAATTGCCGACGCGATTCAAATTTCATTCTTTGGCTTTCAAGGGCAAGATAATACACTGGGGTTTGAACAGGGACGCTTCCGCGCCCCTTGGGAGACATGGCTGCAAAGTGTCAGTCTAAGAGATCCGGAATATCGGAAAATATTATGGTTAAAAGTTTTCAAAGACGTTTCAAGCGGCACGGCTGAGGATACTATCGTCAGCACGCGTCGCCTTTTTGATTCTCCGTATGTCGTATTGAATGAGATAGGGAACGCGAAAATATTAGTTGGTATTGGCAAGGTGTTAGATGTGAACGACTTGTCGATTGCCCGGGCGGTAGACCTCATTGTCCGCGCTGGCGGCGTCGGCGTGCAAGGCATGTCTATGTTTGAGTACGAAAATTATTTCGGGTTTCTGGGACAGCCGAACGCGAAAGGGTTTGATGTCGGCTCGTTTGCTGATGAAATCTCTGTTGTTTTTTAACAGGAAAGAAAGGACGGGTAATATATGGCAAATAAGACAGATTTTTCTATGATTTGGGGAAGCAATGCACCCGATAAATACGAATTTACCCCCGAAAATTATATGACGGGCTGGCATTTTGTCGGTAGCGTGCCGCCGTCGCGAACGATGTTCGATTCATGGATGCGGATGCAAGATGAAAAATCACAATATTTACACGACATTATGAGCGATGCTTTCGGGACTACATCCCCCGGGGGCATCGCTATTGACGACACAAAAGTGCCGACAAGTGATAAAAATAATCTAATTACGCTATTATCCAATTTAGCAAATGTCGAGAAAGGGATTATTGGCGACACGTCGTGGCGAGATAATCCCGCAATTACGCTAGCTGCAATGAGTGCTTTTGTACAGCAACTAGCCGCGGGCAGTGACGTCGAGTGGTCCGGAAACACATGGAAAAATAAAAAGTTGGGCATAACGGGGCTCTCGAAGCAAAATGGCTATATTTCACTTGGCCCGAATTTTGGAGGATTAATTATACAGTGGGGATACCTTGCCGAAATCAGTACGGACCAGTATATTACCTATCCTATCGCTGGGAGCTCTGGAAGTGTTGGTGTTGTAAGTCCCACGGATCCAGCGCTACCTGTAGCCGGTGACATGCACACGGCAACTCAATTCCGGGTCCGGTGCAGTAAAAGCACTAACTTCAGATGGATAGCATTGGTTTGGTAAACAGTGGGGAAGTCAGCTAGTAGCATTAAACGGTTACACTCAGAGCTTTTCCCTACCATTACACATCTCGTATGCCATGGCTGCCGTTATGACGATGAGGAGTGGCGACTTTCCTGGTTATGTGGCTTGCCCGTACTGGACAGAGTGCACAACAGACAAAATCATGATTACTCCGGATTATGAAACTCAACAAGGATACACTGGCACAGGGCAAAGCACGGTCACATGGATACTGCTGGCCATATAGACAGTGGGGAATGTGTTCTGGAACTAGTGATAAACAAGACCAGTGGTTCCAGCCATTCCCGCTTACTGCATCTAAATGCCTTTCAGTATCGCTGACTAGACACGGGGGAGATAGTGTTGCATATATCGTAAGAATAGTTAGCGTTGTAAATAACGGCTTCTACTGGACAGATGCGTCATACGTAACCGGGACTCATGGGAGTGGCGACCCAAATTTATGGATTGCTATTTGCCAATAACTATGCCTCTTACTGTTGTTGAGGAATAACCGGTACTATACAAGCGCCAATCTAGTCCCGTAGTTGTCACATTAGTAGTTTGTGCAACACAATTTGGGGTATCTACTGATATTGCTACCGAAAAAACATTCTGAAATGCAACTGGGAAAACAATATGTGTCGCTTCTCCCGTGTTCTTTACTCCCGTATCAATTACCCACTGTTTAGTTACCGATTATAATACTTCTCACAGTTGACGATCGATAGCCTGTATTAGTAATAGACCATTCCAAAGATTTTGTAGTAACATTTCCAGTTCTCAATATGCTATTCGGAGTATCAACAGAGGATGCTACTACAAATACATTAGACATTAATAGGGGATATGTGATTACTATACTTTCCCCAGTGTTCGGCACGCCTGTATTAATTACCCACTGTTTATACGGATTTTATAATCGCCATTGAAATAAGAAAAAAGGAGTGATAAAAAACGAGAAATCCAAATGGGGCCGGGTGCATAAAAAAGCTGCCCGGCAAACGACGACGACCATATATTTTTGTCGTAAGCCACAATAAAAAGCAAAAAGTCATCGGGTACTTTGCTCATTATGCGGACGCTCTCGGATGTCAAGCGCAATGGGTACAGCAGCACGAAATTTTATCGCCAGTGCGCTATGTAGATGAGCGCGCAATACCGCATTTTAAAATTGTGCCGACATTTGGGGAGTGCTTCCGTGCGTGGGAGTCGGCACATATATCACGATATGAGCCGTCTAAAAGTTCGTTGGCAAGTTATCACAATGCATATACAAAATGCAAGCCATTGCTCAATCGCCCAATCGACCGCATTACATGGGCAGACATGCAGGGGCTTATTGATGATATGCAAGCTCAAGGGCTGTCGTACTCGAGTAAGAAAAAGGTAAAAAATATCTGCTCTATGGTACTTGATTATGCCGTAGCTATGCAGTATATCGAGCATAATTACGCGTCGCTGGTAGACATTGGAAAGAATCTCAAGCCGCGCCCGCATCGGCCGTTTACCGAAGGAGAAATTGCGACTTTGTGGACGCATCAATCTGACCCTGGGGCCGACGTTGTTCTCATGCTGATTTATACCGGTATGAGGGTTAACGAGTTGCTAAATATGGAGCGGCAAAACGTCGACGTGGCTCGTCGCTTTTTGCATGTCGTGAAATCAAAGACTGCGGCCGGCATCAGATATATCCCGATACATCATCGGATTTTCCCGCTGGTCACGCAAAGAATGAACAATAGCACGCGGTATCTCGTCGAAGACGCGCGTGGGCAGCCATACACATATGGGCGCTTTACACAATGCTGGAGTAATCTTTTGACGCGGATCGGGATGGAACATAAAACGCATGATTGCCGTCATACCATGGCCAGCCGACTAGACACGGCGGGAGCCAATGAGACGGCACGACGACGCATTTTGGGACATGCGCAGCAGACCGTCACGGAAGGCTATACGCATAAAAGCATCGAGGAGCTGCGGGAAAATATCGAAATGCTCAAGTGAGGAGGCAAAAAAATGAAGGATTATTTAATAAAGTTCGGGGATGACGGCCGGCGCGGGGCGACGTACGCAGATGGAGTACATTATCAAGTCGCAGATGACGGCACAGTGCAAAGCACGTCGATTGATGTTGATGGCCTTTTGCAGCAAGGATATATTTTTGTAGACGCCAAGGACTACAATAATTTGCTCGGCAACAACAGCGAGCAGCGAGAATATTGTCGCCAGCCGGATGGCTCTTTTGCGCCGTACGTTGCGCCAGAGCCGACGCAAGAAGAAAAAGCGTACGCAGAGCGGCAGAAGCTTGAAAGTGATTATGCTGCGACAAAAAAACAGCTGGCGAGCGATTTAGCTACGGCCATTTTACGTGGCGATACTGATGCGCAAGCAAGCATACAAGCAGACTACACAGCATTGGAAGCTAGCTATGCAGAAGCAATTGCAGACTGAATGAGAGGTGAAAATCATGGCAATGTTATTTAAACCAGCGAAACGCTGCCCGTTTTGTGCACATAAATTAGATGCAACGACAAAATTATGCACGAATAAGAATTGTATTGACTACAACGGCAAAATCACAGCGACAAAGACTAAAGCGCAGGAAACGGCAACGCAGACGACGGAGGCATGAGCATGGAATGGTTAGGTATTATAGGGTCTCTGTCGGCTGTATTTACAGTTATCGGAGCGATTTTTAATTTTTCCGTTATTCGACCGCTGAACGAATCTATTCATAGTTTGTCGTGCGTTATAAAGACAATGCAGCAGGCGCTGCGAGATATAGATGAAAAACGACAAGAAGCGGCTGAAAGATTGGCAAAGGTAGAATCTTCTGCCGCATCCGCGCATCATCGGATTGACACGCTGGAAAGGCGGTTGAACAATGATATTTGAAAAAATCAATATTAGTGATTGCTTAGTCATATTAGCGCTGGCCGCGGCGCTAATCATGGATATTTTTTTTAATCATAACGAGCTGGCGATGTCTATCGCAAGCGGGCTGCTTGGTTATATCGGCGGAACAGGAAAAACAGCGTTGCAAAATAAAAAAGGAGACGATAAAAATGAAGGTATACATTAATCCCGGACACGATACAAAATACGATAGCGGTGCTGTACATACAGACGCAAACGGCGATGTAGATTTGCGAGAATGCGATGTGGCGCTTAAAATTGGCTCAAAAGTCATGAAATATTTAACCGCCGCCGGGTGTGACTGCCGCTTATTGCAGTCAGATAATCTCTATTATGATAGCGATTATGAGGACCGCACCGTTCCTGTTTGCGAAGACGCAAACAACTGGGGCGCAGACGTATTTGTTAGTATCCACTGTAATGCTTGCAATGGCAACGCCCGCGGCACGGAAGTCGAATGCTATGACAGTAATAGCAACGGCGGCACGCTGGCCAAATCAATACAAAATCAGCTGGTTACATCGCTGCCAGTTATCAATCGAGGCGTAAAAGAAATGCCGCGGCTTATTGTACTCAAGCATACAGACATGCCGGCAGCACTTGTTGAAACGGCGTTCATCGACAATGATGCGGATGCAGAGCTGCTCGAAAGCAGAACCGACGAATTTGCCCGGGCTATTGCGCGCGGCGTCACAGACTACGAATGTAGCTTACAGTAATTTAAGGAGGATAAAAACATGGATAAGCAAGAAATTTTAGACGTTATGGCACAGAAAGCAGCAGAAATCGCGAAAGCTCAGGCAGCAGCAGTCGTATCAAGTATCACCGTCGACGAACTCCGCCCGCTCGTAGAATCGCAGATCAAATTAATCACCGGCCCGCTCCAAGCTGAAATCAATAGTACGACGTCGCCATGGGTCAAAATCCGTAACTCCGTCTATATCAAGCTCATCAACAGCGCAGTGGATGCTATTATCAACAGCATCCAGATGGGATTGTCTGACATGAGCAAGTAGCCGCGAAATATGAAACTTATGGTATGTAGCCCCTTGGTCACGATCGTGGCCGGGGGCTATTTTTTTGTTGCAAATTTTGCGAGAGGTGGTATACTATAGTCAAGTCACGGCAGAGATATTCTGACCGCGAGGATTGAAATTGTAAAATTGACTAGTACGTTAGTACCCGATCAAGCAAAAAGGCTTGTCTACCAAAACGGTATGACAAGCCTTTTTGTTTCTTTTGATTGACAGAGAGCAGGAAACTTAAAAGAAAAAACTGAAAAGATCTAAAATTAGACTTGATATATTGTACTACATGCAGTACAATATAATCAGAAAGAGGGACAAGGAAGCCCCGGGAGAAGTCGAAAGGAGCGGTAAAAATGAAGGTAAATATTACATACAGCTGTGGCCATGAAGGAACTATCGAAGTATTCGGTAAAGCGGAAGAACGCGAACGAAAAATAAAATATTTTGAAGAATATGGGCTGTGCCCTGATTGCTACAAAGCAGAAAAACAGGGCGCAGAAAAGTCATTTGCTGAAAAGTATGAGCTGCCGGAATTACAAGGCTCAGAAAAGCAGATTTCTTGGGCAAACAAAATCCGGAAAGAAAAAATTGAAGAATTTGAGAAGGAAAAACCAGCGATTCGCAAAGGCGCTGGAGACGATTTCGCAGACTTTTTCGATGGATTTACCGACCATTACTATAAAAATAATTCGGCATCGTGGTGGATTGACCACCGAGAATGGAGAACGTTTAAAAAGGAGCTGTTAAAAGAAGCCGTAACGACTTTCAAGGCATAAGATGCCAGATAAAACAAACAAATCGACCCTGCCGAGAAATCGGCGGGGCTGATTTGTTTGTTTTTATCGTCTTATACGTATAAAAATGCGTAAGATTTTGAAGAAACAGGAGGAATAATATATGGAAGAAAGTAGAAAGAAAGCCAATAAAAAGTGGCTTGCAAAGAACTATGAGTCGATAACAATCCGCGTGCCGAAAGGGACACGCGAGCAAATTAAGACCTGGGCTGATGAAGCTGGCATGAGTATGGCGGCCTACATTCAGCAGGCATGTAAGGAAAAAGCCGATGAAATCAAGGAACAAATCAAAAAGGGCAGCTCGAAATGAGCTGCCATCTCCATCCTCGCAACACAAAATACATTCGTTTTCTGTTGACGTCGTAATAGACGCACAATATACAAAAATACCGGCAGGCCGCTTCCTGCCTAAAATCCCAGTTCTCAAAACGGCAACGGAGGCAGCATAAAACGGGGACAACATAAAATATGTAATATAAAGAAATTTTTATTTATTGATGTAGGCAGAGAACAGAACGAGAACAAAATACTTAAAACCAAAAGTAAATGATAAGGAGTAAAGGGATTCAATGCCTGAAATATCCATGATAAAATGGGGCTTTTTAATGCTCGAAAAACTAGGTGAAAATCAGTGAAAAAATGCCTGGCATGATGTAAGAGTAAAGGCATAACAAACCTCTTAGTGTAAATAGGAAGGCCTCTGCGGCAACGCAGGGGCCTTTTCTTGTCGCGCTCTCCTGGAAGAGCGCAGAAGCTCATACAGGGGCATGGCCGCATCAGCAGCGTGACGTCATAGACCACGATTGCGCCAACGCCTTCTCATAGTAATGTTTAGCTTGGCTAACATGACTGGAAGTTACCTTGGTAATTTACAAAAAAGAAAAAAAGATGAAAAAAGTACTTGCTTTTTTATCCAAATCCTAGTATAATTCCTATTGTTCGATGGAGAACACATGAGTTATTCCTCAATAGCTCAGTCGGTAGAGCAATCGGCTGTTAACCGATTTGTCGTAGGTTCGAGTCCTACTTGAGGAGCCAAGGCCCCTTGGTCAAGTGGTTAAGACACCGCCCTTTCACGGCGTGAACGTGGGTTCAAATCCCGCAGGGGTCACCATCTTGGGCGATTAGCTCAGCTGGGAGAGCGCCTGCCTTACAAGCAGGATGTCAGCGGTTCAAGCCCGTTATCGCCCACCAAGATAAACTACCTGTTTCTAATGAAAATTAGAAACAGGTAGTTTTTTTTATGTCAAGTCCCGCTGCCGGGGCTTGACATTTTTTTTTGCTATGCTATAGTAATAAACGGTTAATCAAATTAATTAATTTACTTAATTAATCTACTTAACTAATTGGGATGGGGGAGAGGGTATGAACCCACCGTTTCAGGAATTATCCTATGCTACGCGCAGGATGATCGTTGCGGATACGGAGGCGTTAAAAGAATTTGGCCTGACCTATTCGCAGTGGACGTTTATGGTGTACGTAGCTCACAACCAGCCGACGACACTGGTTGCCATAGCCCGTTATTATATGATCAAGAAACCGGCCATTACGGCCATTAAAAAGAAGTTTCTCGATAAGGGCTATATTACAGAAGCAGCAGGCACGGACCAGCGGGAAAAACGCGTTTCCTTTACCCCTGCAGGCCAGGACGTCTACGACCGGATTAACCACAAAATACGGGCCATGGAAAAACGCTTTTTCCACGCTCTGAGCAAGAAAGAGCTGGACCAGCTCCAGGAAATGCTATACCGGATCAATAAGGAGGGTTTTGAACCGTGAAACAGTCCATTTGGACACGTGATTTTATCTTAGTTACGTGCATCAATTTTTTTCTCTATGTCATTTATTATCAGCTCATGCTTTGGTCGACAAACTACGCCATGGCCACCTGGCACGTCTCTATCGGTGAAGCCGGCCTGGCTTCCAGCGTCTTTATCATCGGTGCCCTCATAGCCCGTATGCTCACTGGCCACGTCGTTGATATCCTAGGCCGCAAACGAATCCTTGTCTTGGCTGCCGTCATCTATTTGGCTGCCTTGCCCCTCTATTTTGTCGCTTCGGAAATCAGCCTTTTCATACTCGTCCGTATTATCCATGGCTTTGCCTACGGCGCCTCGTCTACAGCAGCCGGCACCATTGTCGGTGCTATCGTGCCCGTAGCCCGGCGCGGCGAAGGCATTGGTTACTTTGCCCTGGGCAATACATTAGCTTCGGCCATTGGTCCCTTCTTGGGCATTATGCTTTGTGCCGGCGGGGAATATTTCAATAATATCTACGAATGCATCGTCATCGCAGCATTGACACTGGTCATGAGTGTCATCCTGAAAACGCCGGAACACGCTGCTACAGCAGAAGAAAAGGAAGCTCTCAAGGAAATTTCCTTCTCCAGCTTCTTTGCTGTCAAAGCACTGCCTATTTCGGTCATTGGCTTTTTCTCGGGTATTGCCTATTCGTCCATTTTGAGCTACCTTGGCGCCTACGCCCAGTCCCTCGATCTCGTATCGGCAGGCTCCCTCTTTTTCATCGCCTATGCGGCTCTTTCGTTCTTAAGCCGTCTCTTTACAGGCCGTATGCTCGATAACTACGGCGGTAACGTCGTCATGTATCCGGCCCTCCTGTGCCTGATGGCCTGCCTCCTCGTCGTCGGCTTTGCATCCGGACCGCTTTACTTTATTATTGGCGGTATTCTCCTGGGCCTGGGCTTTGCGACCATTTCTTCCGTCGGCCAGGCCTTGTCGATCCAGGGCATTCCCGGCAGCCAGATCGGCCTGGCCACGTCAACCTTCTTCGTCATGATCGATCTGGGTATTGGTGTTGGCCCATACACCCTGGGCGCTGCCGTGCCGGCCTTCGGCTTCTCCGGTGTCTATTTCCTGGCGGCCCTCATCGTCTTCCTCTCTGTGCCCCTTTATTACGTCCTCATCAGCCGTTACGGCATGTTTTCCGTCCGTTGGATGAAGGTCATCCAGCGTAAGACGGAATGGCAGGAAGAGAAGAAGAAATGCAGAAGCGTATAGACCTGTCTGGTCAGAAGCCCCGACCTGTGGCATAATAAAAGAAATACGTATGTAATAAGATAAAGGGGGCTGAGGCCATGTCCGCATTACACGAAATCGACGCCTTGCTGGAAGGAAAAAAACAAGAAATCCTACAGGCCAGTGACACCATTTGGGAATATGCAGAACTCTCACGGGAAGAAACAAAATCTTCTGAACTGCTCATTTCGATTCTGGAAAAAGCAGGTTTTACAGTAGAACGCAATATTTGCGGTGTAGAAACGGCGTTTATTGCTTCCTATGGGTCAGGAAAGCCCGTTATGGCCCTTTTGGGAGAATACGATGCCCTGGCCAATTTGAGTCAAGTCGCCGGGGCTACGGAAAAATGTGCCTGCCCGGGCCAAGAACACGGCAGTGGCCATGGCTGTGGCCATAACCTTCTCGGTACAGCCTGCCTGGCGGCAGCACTGGCCGTAAAGGATTACCTGCAGCAGCATCATCTGCCTGGTACAATCCGCTACTATGGCTGTGCTGCCGAAGAAGAAGGTGGCGTCAAACCATGGATGGCCCGGGATGGCTATTTTGATGATTGTGACTGCGCCTTTACGTGGCATCCCAGTGATACGACAGGGGTCTTCAACCTGCGGCACTATGCCGATAAAGTTTTTTATGTCGAATTCTTTGGCAAGTCAGCACATGCAGCAGCCAGCCCGGAAATGGGCCGGAGCGCCCTCGATGCGTGTGAGCTCATGAACATCGGCTGTAATTACCTGCGCGAACACGTCGTGCCCAATTCACGTATTCACTACGCCTACGTCGATGCCGGCGGTACGGCTTACAATATCGTTCAGTCCCACTGTGTCATGAAATACGGCGTCCGCTCTATGTACATTAAAGACGCCGAAGAAATTACAGAACGCGTTAAAGATGTAGCCCGCGGTGCTGCTCTCATGACAGGGACGCGCGTTGAATTTAAGCCCCTCATGGGCTATTCCGATTGCTTCCAAAATGCCGCCTGCGCCCAAATCCTGAACGAAGCCATGGAGGAGGCCGGCGGACCGCAATGGGATGACGCAGACTACGCCTCTGCAGCTGCGTATTTGAAAACCTACGATCCGTCTATGCTGGACAAGCTTTCAGACGTAGTCAAAGGCCGCTATCCGAAAGACCAATGGCAGGAAAAGAAAGCCTATCCCCTGGATACGCAGATTACTGCCTTCGATCCGACACGGCTGCAAGCCGTATCGGCCGGCTCCACCGACGTAGGTGACGTAGGCTATGTCACGCCGACGGCCCAGTTCGTCATGGCCACGCGCACACTGGCTACACCGGCCCACTCGTGGTACCAAACCTCGGCGGGCGGCAGCACCATTGGCCACAAGGCCGTCATGGCCGCTGCACGCGTTCTGGCTCTGGCCTGCGTCAAAGCACTGGAGCAGCCGGCACAACTGGAAAAAGCCCGGGCTGAATGGCTGGAAACTACAGGCGGCGAATACCATTGTCCCATGTAAAAAAGAGCATATAGCAGCGAAAAAGCAGACTGTCACAGGCAGCCTGCTTTTTTTGTGGCAGAAGAAAGATTAAAACAAAATGAGAAAATGGCAGGCCAATTAATCTTCCATGAGAATTACATTAAAACACATAAGAAAAGTCGATACCTATGATATGATGAACGGGAAAAAGATGGCAGGAGGTACACGTATGAATGCAGAGAAGGATCTATTCATTACCAAAGGGACATCTGTACAGCAGCTGGTACAGCAGATTTTAACGGCTGCCGTCAGCCGTCATGCCAGCGATATCCATGTGGAACCGCTGGATACGGTCATCCGCGTCCGCTACCGTATCGATGGTGTCTTGTGTCAGGTCGGTACGCTGCCGTTGGCCAGCCTGGCGAAAATCACAGCCTGCATCAAAGTCATGAGTAAGCTCGATATAGCTAACACGCGTATTCCCATGGATGGCCGATGCCGCTGGCAAAAAGGGGGCCGGCAGGTAGACCTGCGGGTGAGCACCATGCCGACTGTGCGCGGTGAAAAAACGGTTATCCGCCTCTTGTATAGCAGCGCCGTTCCACAAGACTTGCAGCATCTGATTCCGTATGAACCGTCACGGCAGGTCTTGCAACAACTTGTCCAATCCAGTCATGGCCTGTTTCTGATTAGTGGTCCTACAGGGAGTGGCAAGACGACGACCTTGTATGCAGCCCTGCGGGAAATCGATAGGGAAACTCTCAGCGTGGCCACCTTGGAGGACCCTGTAGAATTACGGGTCAATGGATTTTGCCAAAGCCAGATTAACGAAAAAGGAGGGCTGGGATTTCAAAATGGGTTACGGGCTTTATTGCGGCAAGACCCGGACATACTGGTTATCGGCAAAATCCGCGACCGGGAAACGGCAGAAATAGCTATACGTGCAGCTCTTACAGGGCACCGCGTGTTTAGTACACTCCATACATCACGGGCTGTAGATGTACCCATACGTCTTCTCGATATGGGGATCGAACCGTACCTGGTAGCCGACGCCTTGCTGGGGATGGCGTCCCAGCGCTTGGTGCGACAGCGCTGTCCCGCTTGCCGCTCAGGCCACGACGAAAAGCCCTCTGCTGCTGCGGAATCCTGTCCTGTCTGCTTTGGTTCCGGCTACAGCGGCCGCTCCTGCTTGTGCGAAGTCGTACCGGCAGGGATTCATGTACGTCAGGCCATACGCAGGCAAGCAGGCCGGGAAGCCATGGTCGAGGCTGCCCGGAGCGATGGTGCCGTCCTCATGGATGAGTGCATCCGGCAGGCTGTAGAAAGCCGGTTGACGGATCTGGCAGAAATCAAACGGGTATATGAGGAGTGAAGGCTATGCAGATGGATGATCTGATTGCCCGTGCCGTGCGTCAGCATGCTACGGATATTCATCTACAGCCGGGGCAGGCAGTGCGGCTGCGCCTGAACAGTGAACTGATTGCCCAGACTGATTGCTTTGTGTCACCAGAAGAATTGCAAGCCTGGCTAACACATTTCCCCTTATATAAGGAATTAAAAAAGGGGGATTATTCCTTTTCACTAGACTGGCTCGATCGGATACGCTGCCGTGTCACCTTGGCCGAAACGCATGCAGGACCCTATGTCAATATACGGATCCTGTATCCTTTGGACCAGCTGCCGCCGGACGATGATGAAGCGTTGCTGCAGCGGCTGAGTTTACAAACGGAAGGGCTAGTTCTCCTCTGCGGGCCGACTAATAGTGGCAAGACGACGGCTCTTTGGCGGATGATTCACTATCTGAATCAAACCCGTCCCTGCCATGTCATTACCCTGGAAGATCCCATTGAAATTGTCTTGCCGGGAGAAAAGGCCTTGATTACGCAACGGGAACTGTATCAGCACTTTCCCAGCTTTGCTGAAGGTGTCCGTCAGGCCCTGCGGCAGGATCCCGATGTCATCCTTGTAGGAGAAATGCGGGATGCCGAAACGATGGACGCAGCCCTGACGGCAGCCGAAACGGGTCATCTTGTTCTTTCTACATTGCATACCTGTTCGGCAGCCCAAGCGGTCACCCGTTTTGTCGGCGCCTACCCGGGAGCTTTGCAGGAAGAAGTCCGTTACCGTCTGGCCATGGTATTGCAGGCCATTCTGTCCCAGCGCAGGCATTGCCTTAATGGCAGTGTGCGCATCATCAGGGAGATACTTTTACAGACGCCGGCGGTAGCCCAGCTCATTCGCAGCGGCAAGGAACACCAGCTGCAGACCATTATTCAGACCAGCGCCTCCCAGGGGATGCGGACCATGGAACAAGCAAGCCGGTATGCCAGGAGGGAAAGAGGATGAAAGAATTTCGCGTGACTGCCCGCCGCCGATCAGGAGAAACGGTGACCCGTGTGTTACGGGCTCCGTCCCAACAAGCTGTGAGGCAACTGTTAGAAAGGCAGGAGTGGCACATCGTAGAAATAGAAGAAAAAACAAGGGAAAGCCTGTGGAACAAACAAATTCGGCGCAACCGGCCCTTTAAGGCGCGTGTGCTAAGCCATCTTTTTCAGCAACTGGCCGAAATGATGCGCTCTGGTATTCCCTTTGTAGAGGCTTGGCGGTTACTGATTCTAGAAGTTTCTAACAAGACGCAGCAAGACAAGCTGCGCCAGATTCTGGCGACGATGGAAGAAGGTGTGGCGCCTTCGGAGGTATTAAACCAATCGGGGTTGTTTCCGCCTTTTGCCTGTCAATTACTGTATGCCGGCGAGTATTCCGGCAGTCTTGAGACGATGCTGGGCCTGTTGGGAGACTTTTACGAAAAGACGGACCGGCAAAAGAAGCTCTTTTTGCAGGCCCTGCTGTATCCGGCCTTTTTGTTGCTTTGCACCCTTTGCATTCTCGTCGGTGCCGTATGCTGGGTATTGCCGGTATTTTCAGAGATGTTTGCACAATTGCACTTGACGCTGCCTCTATTGACGCGCCTGCTGTTACGTATTTCTGCCCTGGTACAGGCTCATGCGGCCGTCATTATCGCCACAGTACTGCTCTGTGTTTTGGGGCTGGTGTATGCCAGCCGCAGGGCTGCATGCCGTGCCTGGTTTATAGAACAGACTATGCGCATACCGGCTGTACGGCGTCTCTATCTGATTGGATGCTGGCAGCGCTTTAGCAGTGTCCTGGCCATTCAGCTGGCCGGGGGTATTCCCCTTTTACAGGCTATGCGGCGGGCCTCGGCTGTTGTCCCCTTAGTCTGGTACCGGCATAAAATGACCCGCTGTATGACCCGGATCGAAGAGGGCGGCTCATTTTCACAAGCCATAAAAGGCGAACTTATCAGTACACCTTACGTAGAGACGATGCTGACAGTAGGCGAGTCGACGGGCAGCTATGACACGATCTTTTATAAAATTGCCGCGTATTACGAATGGCGCCTGTCGGTCTTTTTTACGACCCTGCGTAGTTTATTGGAACCCCTGCTCATGACGCTTACCGGCCTGATTATCGGCATCGTCGTCATGGCCCTGTTGCTGCCTTTATTTGATGCGGCAGCCGGCATGGGGTAGCGATCACCTATTTCATGAGAGGAGTAAGATCAACATGCTGACATTAGGAAAGAAATGGAGAAAACCTGTAAAAAATGGATTTTCCCTGTTAGAAATGCTCGTTGCCGTTTCTATTATTTTGGCCATTGCGACCGTTGCTGTACCCAAATTCAGTACGGCCGGTGATAAAGCCAACCAGGCAAAAATACAGACCGATCTGCGGACCATCAGCAATGCTGCTGCGCTGTATAAGTTTGATACAGGGGAATATCCGACAAGCGTACAGGTCCTGGCAGACGATAAGTATTTGGAATTTGTACCGCAGCCACCTAAAGGTGCAGAAGCCTATAGTATTGCCGACGGTATTGTCAAAGTCACACTGAACGGCACTACCTATAGCTCTGATGATCCCGAAGGCACGGCGTCCACACCGACGTAAGGGCCCATGATTACGATGTGGAGTCATAGTGAAGCCCTGACGGTGGCGTACTATTGCTGGCTTTGCGTCATGGCTCTCTGTTCGGCCATCATTATCTACACGGATGTGCGCTACTATTGGGTGCCCGATGTGGCAGTCGGCCTGCTGCTCCTGGTCAATGGCGCCGCCTGGGCCTTACAGCTCGTAGCCCCTAATGAGGAATTTACTGTTTCCTGCCTGGCCGGTCTGGGCCTGCTGGCCTGGCTGGCCCCGCAGAGACTTGGTACGGGAGATATCAAACTGCTGGCTGTATTAGCATTAGGCTGTACCGGATTTACTCTGTACCTGGTAGTTTGTTTTTCCTTTTTTATAGGGACACTGCTGGCACTGTTTCTTTGGCTGAAACAGCGCCAGCGCCTGATCCCCTTTGCTCCCTGTATCGTAGGTGGCTGGTGGTTTTCCTTCTTTTTTTCTGAGGAGTGCTGGCAATGGCTGACTTACTTTCTCTAAGAGCGCGTAAGCGAAACGGCTTTATAGCTCTGGAATTGTGCATCGTAACCGTCCTCGTTTTTACCATGGCGGCTACAGTTATGCTGCCCAGGGCGTGGCAAAATGACCGTCATCAACTGGATGTCCTGGTCGACGAACTGGCTCTCGATTTAAATACAGTGCGGCAATATGCCATTGGCAATCATCTGGGAGAAATTGATATTTGGTCTATTGTGGTGCAGGACGGGGAGTACCGGATTATGCATAATTACCGGATTGAAAAGAGAAAGTATTTTGGTAATAACCGGATTGTCACAGAATCAAAAGAACGAAAAGACTTTTCCTTTGACGAAGCGGGACGCCCTTCAGGTCCGGATATGCGCATTACCTTCAAGCTGGCTGATGATACGTATAAAAAAACGATTGTCATTGCAGCCCAGACGGGACGAATACGAATTGAAAAAGCGTAAGAATGGATTCATGCTGACAGACCTGTTGTGTGCTATGACGATAGCCTTGCTTTTATTTGTGCCTTCCTTGGGGCTGTTGCGCCAGTCTGAATTATATTACGAACGAAGCCGCAGGCTGCAGGAACTGGTACTGGCAGGACGTAGTGCGTTGGCCGAAGCAGAAACTACGTGGCCGCATCTGGAAGATACTCAAAACGAACAGGTCTTTCAGCAGCAGTCCTATGGAATTCGTACGACGGCACGGCCGCTGGAATCCGGTTTGCTGCACTACGAAGTGGAGGTGACCAATGGGAATGGAGAAAAATACGTACTCCTGCGCGTTTGGAAAATGCCTGAAGCGGAGCCGTAATGGCTTCCTGCTTATGGAAGCTGCCTTGTCGGTCTTATTGGTCAGTATGCTGTTTCTTTCCCTTGTGCCGGCGGCGGCCCTGGCTGTCCGTCATTTTGAAGCCTGCCGCGTACGGACCGAGCTGGCCTTGCAGGGAATCTTGCTGGACCAGACACTGTCTACCTCTCTGCGCTATGCCGACACGGTCACCTTGTCAAATCATTCGCAGCTGATCATCCTGTCCGAACAAAGGAAAAGCGGCTTTTCCGTACGGGGAGAGGTCGTATATAAAATTCTCTCTAATGGCAATGAGCAGCCCCTGACAGGAAGCCGTGTAGGCGCGGCGGTAGAGCGGCAGATCGTGGCTAAGCCCTTAGCTGCAGACGGACGGTGTTTTTATTTTGAAGGCCCATACATTGTCGTTTCTCTCTGCCTGCAGAGCAAGGATGGCTTGTATAGATGGCCTTGTTACATGAAGGTCAGGCCTTTAGGGAGGATGAATGAGAAAAACACGTAATGGCTTTATAACGCTTTTTGTGACCTGGCTTGGCTTTGTCGTTTTCAGCTTTTCCCTGGCTGTAGCCGTATTGGCAGAGCGGCATTGGCAGGAGGTGCGGACTTTTTCTCATGCGACACGGGCTGCGTATTTGGCTGAGAGCGCGTTAGAAATAGGCAAAGAACGCTATAGCCAAAAGACATCGCGTAGCCTGCTGTTGCGGGAAACACTGGTTCTCAAGGATATCGCTGGATTGCAGGCCGGCGAAGCCATGCGGGTCCAGTTTAAAGCCAAAAATGAAAAGGGCATATTGCAGGGGACGCTGCGTGGTATCGGCAGCAGTCCTGTAGAGGGAAAAGACGGGCTGGAACAAATGGAGAAGACCTGTGCAGTTCCTTTTACGGCCGTTTATGATACGACAGAACGGAAATGGAATTTTACTTTTGGTGCGTATAAGGTTTAAGGCATATGATAAAACAATTGATGAGAAACGAAGCTGTATTGTGGGTCACGGACCGGGTGGTCCATGTGGTTAAAGTAGAAAAAAACTGGTTAGGCCGGACAAAGCATGTCCTCGGCTGTACGTATGAGGATATTAGGGATTTCCACTGGCTGGAAAAACCAGAAAAACTGAAAGCTGTACTGGAAGATATTCTTACGGTGTATGAGCTTTCTACGTATACCCTGACTATTGTCCTCAGTGGTTCCCTGCTGCTTTGGCAGGTGCTGGAGCTGCCCGGACGGACGCGGAAAGAAGCGCGGGAAGCAGCCAGCTGGTCAGATGCCCTGGCTAGTACAGCCGATACCTATACGTATGATATATATAAGATACGTAAACAGAGCCGGGAGACGAATTTATGGCTTTTTAGTGCGTATCCGGCGGCCCCTGTTGAGGCGATGCTGCAATTCTTTGAGGAAAGAGGTGTACCTGTAGACCGTGTAGACGTGCTGCCTGCCTGGATCAGTAACCGCTATGGCGGAACCGATGGGACCTTATATTTACGGGAAAAAAATAGAACCCATGTGTTACATATGCAGGATGGATATGTGTCTGTTTATACCTATGGTGCAGCAGATGAAAGGGACCTGGCTCAGGAAGAACCGTATACGATGAGCTTTTATCCCCAGGGAGAAGAAGAACCGACAGCGCCCTGCTGGAAGCCGGCGTATGGAAAGCGCGTACAGCACTGGCATCTGGCAGGTCCCCCGTCGGTACTTTTATGAGGTATGCCATGATACGTATGAATTTAATACCGCCAACGAGGCAGCGTCAAAAAGGAACGAAGCCGTACCGGTTTATCCCCATGGCAATCGTAGTTCTCTGTGCCGGCATCCTTTGCCTGGGGCTGGCATCCGCCTTTTTATTGTATGAAATTACACAGCAGGAGCAGTACTATGCAAAAGAATTGTATCCGGTACAGCAGCGGCTGGAACAGCGCAATGACCGGATTGAACGGGCCAAGCTAAAAGCGGACCGCATCCGGGCCGGTCTGACTTCCCGCATTGCCTGGCCGGCCTTGCTCGTCTGCCTGGCAGATACCAAGCCGCCCGATGTAGCCGTACAGGGCCTTACAGCAGATAAGGATAAGCTCTGTCTTCACCTGACCAGTACGAAAATCGCTTCCGTACAGACGTGGCTGCGGCAATTAAAGAAAACGGAATATTTTAGCCAAGTACACATCGGCAATGTGCAAAAGAAAGAAAAGGCACGGCTCGAAATGCAGCTTTATTTGGGGTTTGGAAATGCAGATGAAACGAATGGAAAAACTGAAACAGCTTCTATACATAAAAAATAATACAACGCGCCGGGCGTTGCTGGCGGGCCTGAGCCTGCTGTTTCTCATTTCAGCGTATCTGACCCATGCGCTATATGAGAGAAAGTGTAACTGGCAGGCTGCGAATGAACGGCTAACAGAACTGCGGCCGGTGTTACAGGAAAAGCTGCCAGCACCGTGGCTGGAACGGTCCCCAGCCCTGACTGCTGACATGTCCCAAGTGATACAGGAAAGCGCTGCCGCCACGGGAATACAGCTGCAATCACTCCAGGCAGATCCGGCCAATCCTTCTGTCTATGAAATCGAACTGCAGGGAACCTATCACGAGCTGATCTATTTCCTTACAGCCTTAGAACAGCAGGTACCACAGAGCCTGCCGGTAGTAGCTGAAGTGAAGCGGGAAGGAGAGCACTTGGCGATTCACCTTTCCCTTACGGTTTTGCCGGGACAAGGAAACACAAACGCTTCTGAGCGGAAACGGGGTTAGTTAGCAGTTTCTATAAACAGCGTACAATTATGTAATAAATACATGATTGTACGCTGTTATTTTATTTGATAAACAAAATGATATCAGTTATAATAATAAGAGAAAACAAATGAGATGCAAACTTATATACAAAAAAGTAACCTCACAAACCATGCCTGCAAAACGGAACAATTACGATAGACTAGGGAATGTGCCTATCAAATGAATAGAAAGAGGGAAACGAATCTTTGTTCGTGAAAATTCACCTGTGTAGTTAGCATTATTGTGATTACTAATGGATAAGAAAGAAGATGAGGAGAATGATTGCTTCTAAAACGTATACCATTGAAACCCGGCTCAATCAAAGAGACAATACCGGGTTAATCGAATATGTAAAAGAGTATCATATCCTCTATGGCAAGATGCTGCGTTTTACATGGCATCGGTATAACAATGGTGGCAGATTCTCTGTAAAGAAGAGTGCGTTTAATGCTATTTTGCAAAACCGCTTTCACGTGAACAAGCGCCTTGCCAATTCGGTTATGTCTGAAGTAGAAGGGCTATATAAAGCCCTGTATTAACTAAAATGGTATGAGTTCAATCAGCTGAGTCGTAAAATAAAAAAGCTTTATAAAAAGCGGAAGACGCTTTGCGAAAAAGTAGCCGTATTAAAAGAAAAATCCCGAAACAATCAATTATCTCCTTCTGCCTTAACCTATTATCACCAGCAGAAAGAAAAAATCTTTTATACCAATCAAAAGCTTAATAAGCTAAAGCAGAAACAAGCCAATGTATTGAAAGAGATTCAAAGCAAGGATTTACATCTATGTTTTGGTTCAAAGAAACTGTTTCGGGCTCAATATCATCTGGCAGAAAACAAGCTGACAAGTCATGCCATCTGGTTAGACCATTTTCGTAAGCAAAGAGATAACCGGTCTTTATATATCGGCTCAAAAGACGAACATCGTTGCAACCAGATTGTACAATTAATACCCATGGTACACGCAGGCAAAGGGAATCGCTTCGCTATTCAGGTACGAAAAAATACAAAAAAACGTGAATATGTTTATGGAACTTGTATCTTTTCATACTTGAGCGGGTTACTTGCCAAAACGATTGTTAAGCAAGACCACGGCATCAGCTATCGCATCGTCTTTCGCGGCAATGCCTGTTACCTGCAAGCCATGGTAACGCTTGACAGGGATACCGACGATTGTAAAACGAGAAAAACCTATGGAACACTTGGTTTAGACTATAACGACGGGTTTATTGAAGTAGCCGAAACCAATGACACGGGAAATCTCGTCAGACTAAAACACTATCGGTTACAGTATCATGGTACGGGAAAGAAAGCGGAATCCGAAATCCGTGAAGTCACCTCTCACATTGTAAAGTATGCAATCTCTGTGGGAAAAGACATCGTTATTGAAGATTTAGATTTTCGCAAAGCAAAATCAGAAACAGCTACAGCAAAGTCTGATAAGGGCAGGGCATACAACAAAATGATTCATGCCTTCGATTATTCCAGGTACAAGAAAACGTTTGAAAATTGTTGTTATAGACGAAGTGTTCATGTAATTCAAATCAATCCTGCTTATACAAGCAAGATTGC
>NZ_JAQDBC010000014.1:42258-57389 GCF_027681725.1 Caecibacter sp. AF58-12pH5A
CTAAACAAAAATATTGTGACAAAAAGAAATTGACGATACATCAGGGAGCAAGCTATGTCATTGCCCGTAAAGGGCAGGGCTTTGTTGATAAGCCAAAGAAATCCGCATAACCAAACACTCTCAATACTCTCGTTAAGAAAGAACTACTTCCAAGAGATGGTAGTCCTTGTACTTAACGGGAGGTTAAAACAGACACCTATGATCCTATTTTGTTGTGACACTTAGTAATAAGAGAAACGAAATAGGATGATCGGAAAACCATGAGCGTACCGTAACGCTCGAAATCATCAGGGCTTTGTCTACCCTATTTTGTATGATTTTATTTTACGGCTGAGATCCTTCATAGCCATACGCTGGTACACTTGCAAAATAAAATCCGATAGTCATAGGAGATAGAAGATACTTTGCGAAAGCAGCCAAAGTGAGTACGAAAAACTGGCTTTGCCTTCCATACGAAAAGCTTCCTTGGACGGTATGTTTCAGATGCCGGACAGGGAAGTTATTTTTTTGCCATACATAACGGATATATTTTATACGCTGGCCTCGTACCACTTCGGTATGTGGTAGCTTTGAAGCCACCCGGAGCCTGTAGCTGACGACAGGACTGGCTTTTGCCCTGCCTTTCCCTAGCCACAGAGCGGGGAATATCGTATAATAATAAAATAGGCTTATTGTATTTGCACAGTCATCCTTTTTTTGGGAAGGTGAAAATATGATTTTTATTCTGGGTATTCTTTTTGCTGTTCTTATTGGCATCTGGGCGAATCATCGCGGCCGCAATCCTATTGTTTGGGGCATCGTTTCCCTGCTCCTCTCGCCGTTGCTGGCGGCGATTGCCCTGGCCCTGATGAAGGATTTGTCGGAACAGCGGAAAATTGAAGAAAACCGCATCAATACGAGTCTCCTTCGGGATCGTGTCAGCGTTTCTGAAGCAAACCTCCATTCCCGTATGGATCACGTAGAACAGCGCCTGGACCGGCTGGAAAATAACGGACCTGCTGCTATCGATAGAGAACGGCGGCCAGAGCTGCCTAAGGGCCATGAAAAGTATTGTTCTGCCTGCGGGACCCCCGTCGAAGGAGACGCGTTATATTGTCCCCATTGTGGTGCACGGTTGTACTAGGAGGCGTCTATGGATATCATCAAACACCTGCGCCATTACTATGGTGCTTATGGGATTACGGTAGGCGGGGCCATTGCCCTGGCTACGCAGACGCCGGGCAGAATTTATACCTTAGCGCCGGAGCAGCGCCGGCAAATAGAAGACATGCTCGTCATTCTGCGGCAGGAATATCCTTTTTTTAAGACGGAAATCAAAGAAGGGATTATGGAAACAGAAATCACCTTCTTTTCCTATCAAAGTGCCTGTGCGGATGGACAAATTCTTGAACACCTGTGTCAGTGGCTCAGCCGCGTGGCGGCTCTCTTTGTGGGTGACGGCCAGACACAGGTAACGATTCATTGTCACGGCACGTTTACACAGGATATGGAAGACGCTGAATTTCGCATGCTGAATAAGGAGCAGGATGTGGAATATAAAATAATCAGCCGGAAGCGGCGGAGCCTGACTGCTATTCTCTTTCATTCGAACTATACGCGCATTGCCCTGACCATTCTTTTGGTAGCAGTCATCCTCTGGTCTGCCAGTGATGTCGTAACAGAAACGCCTAAAGGCCAGTTATTTTAGAGAAGAGGTGTCCCATGGAATTAGAAGCATGCCGGCAGGAGATTGACCGGCTCGATCAGCAATTGACACAGCTCTTGGAAGCACGCATGAAAGTCGTGGCACAAGTAGCTGAGTATAAAGCATTGCATCACATGGAAGTCTACGATCCACGGCGGGAACGGCTGGTACTCGATAAGATTGCCGCGCTGGCATCAGATAAAGACTTAGCGCCATATTTGCAAACCATTTACCGGTGTATCATGGACGAAAGCAAGCGCTACGAACGAAAATGGATGGAGACGTAATATGGCAGAAGAAACAACAACCCTGCAAGGGTCTGTAGAACGTATTTTATTTGAAGCACCCGATTCAGGCTATCTCGTTTTTCGCTTCCGTGAGGAAGTGGATAACACCTTACAGACCGTAACCGGCTATGGGCCCAAGCCTCTGGTAGGGGACAGACTGGAAATACAGGGACACTGGGTACAGCATAAACGGTACGGAAAGCAGTTCAGTGCCGGTGCGTGGAAACGGCTCCTGCCCGATACGGCCGAAGGGATTGAACGCTTCCTCGCCTCTGGTGCTGTCCAAGGCATCGGTCCGGCGCTGGCGCATTGTATCATCCAGGCTTTTGGCACAGATACTATGAAAATTATGGAGCAAGAGCCCAAACGCCTTTTGGAAATAGAAGGCATAGGAAAAAAGAAGCTCGATCAGATTACATCTTCCTTCAGAGAAGAAAAGGAAGTCAATGACCTGGCCATCGTCTTGGAAACACATGGCATTTCTAACCGCTTTGCATCGCGTATTTCCCAAACGTACGGCAAAGACGCCGTGTACGTACTGGAAAATGAACCGTACCGGATGATTCAGGAAGTGGAAGGCATCGGCTTTAAGACTGCCGATCAGATTGCCTTGGCCTTTGGTGTCGATCCGGCCTCGAGAGACCGCCTCGGCGCCGGCGTGACCTATGTCCTGCAAGAGCTTACGAATAACGGCCACGTTTGTATTCCCATAGACGAGCTCCTGCGCCGGGCCGCCGCCATTTTGCGGGCCGACCGCCTGGTACTGCATGAAGTCCTGGAAGAAGCGATTTCCATGGGACAGCTCGTCGCGGCTGAATACGCTGGCGAGCGGCTTATCTATGTACCGGACATGTATGACGAAGAGTGCGAAATTGCCGACCGTATCCGTCACATGGTTACGATGAAACCCTTTAAGGGCCATATGCATGTACAACTTTTCCTGGACCGCTGGCAAGAATCCTGCCATTTTACCTTGGCGGATAAACAGCGGGAAGCCGTTGAAAAATCGCTCCAATCTGGCCTCCTGGTCATTACGGGCGGTCCCGGTACAGGCAAGACAACGGTTGTTCAGACGATCATCAGTCTGGCAGAACAAGAACAGCTGCGCATTCTCCTTTGTGCCCCTACAGGCAGGGCAGCGAAGCGGCTGTCTGAAACGACGGACCGCAAGGCTCAGACTATTCACCGCCTCCTCGTACCGGCAGGCTACGCAGGTACGCACCAGGTCTTCGAATTTAACGAAACGAATTTGCTCAAGGCCGATTTGATTATCGTCGACGAAGTATCCATGCTGGATATGGAACTCATGTACCACTTGCTGCAGGCGGTCAGCCCGCTGTGCCGCCTTATCCTCGTAGGCGATGCAGACCAGCTGCCGTCTGTCGGCGCCGGCTCGGTACTGCATGATATTATCCGTTCTGATGCGGTGCCTGTCGTGCGCCTGAATACGATTTTCCGGCAGCGCGAAGGCGGACGCATTGTGACGAACGCCCACCTCATCAACAGCGGCCGTTTGCCCGTCGTCAATGAAGACCAGGAATTTCGCTTCGTCACCATCGAAAGTGAAAGCCAGGGCGCTGAGATTATTAGCCGGCTCTATGCCGCCGAAGTACAGGAAACGGGCGATAAATTTGCCGTCCAAGTCTTATCGCCTATGTACCGCCAGGAATGCGGTGTAGATCATCTGAATGAACTGATCCAGGCCCAGACCAACGGCCCCGTCAAAGGCAAGTCGGAGCTGAAAAACGGCCACACTATATATCGCGTAGGCGATAAGGTCATGCAGAAACAAAACGACTATGAAAAGGGCGTGTTTAACGGTGATATAGGTGAAGTCTTTGCCGTAGCAGACCAGGTCATTTATGTACGCTATCCCGAACAGGATGTCAAATACGAGGGCCTTGAGCTTACAGAAATTACGCTGGCCTATGCGATTACGGTCCACAAGAGCCAGGGCAGTGAATACCAGACGGTCATCCTCGTTCTCGTCAACAGCCATGCCATCATGCTCCAGCGCAATTTACTGTATACGGCTGTGACGCGGGCGAAACGCAAGGTCTTGATCGTCGGCACCGAGCGGGCTTTGGAACGGGCTGTCCAAAACGTGCGCACGAGCCAGCGCAATACCCTTCTGGCAGAACGAATCCGGGAAGAGGAGATTCTTTGATATGGAGTGGCTCACACGTCTTATCTTTCCGGCCCGCTGCCCGGGCTGTGGACAGTCCGTCCCGTCCCACGGGGACTGGTGCAGTACCTGCTATGGCAAGGTCTGGCATCCCCGGCTGCTGGATGGCAGTCACGGCACCCTGGCCGGCTGTTATTGCCTTACCGAGTATCGTGGTCCCATGCGCCGCCTGTTGCAGCAGCTCAAGTATCACCGTGCCCTAAAGTATGAAGCGGCGTGCCACTATTTGCTGGCCCGTTTTCCCTGGCCGGACGTACTTCATGCCGACTGGGCTGTGCCCGTACCGTTATCGCCGGAACGCTATGAAAAACGCGGCTATAATCAGACGGAAGTAATCTTTCGTCCGTGGATCGAGTCGTATGCCGGCTGGTACGATTGCCTGCAGCGCGTCCGGACGACAGAAGCGCAGTGGCATTTATCGCGGGCCGAACGGGCTGCTAACTTGCATAAAGCCTTTTCCCTGCAATACGGCAAGCCCGTACGGGGCAAGAAAATCCTGCTGCTCGAGCAAAGATGCTTGGGATTGATACAATATTGGAAACGGTGTGCATAGCAGAAAAGTCCATATATAGCGAGGTCTTGGCAAACGTCGGCAGAGGGCCGACATTTTTTATGCGCTGAAATGCAGGTGGAATCAGAAGGTCTCGTATAAGTTCTTAGCAACACTGTGGATATGCCATTAACGATAGCAATGGCATCGTTAATGGCATAGAAAGATAATTTATCGTGTTATCTGACTAGTTTTCTATTGTTCGATAGTATTGCTATGGATAAGATAAAAAAGATAGTATAAAATTTTATGTGTAAACTCTAAGAGGCCCATAGGAAAAGGAACCTCATTCCTGTATAGTATTAAGTGCTAACAAAGACACTAAAGAAATGAGGTTCCCTAATGTCAAATCTTAACACAAAACTCATGCAAGCGCTAGTAGAAAAACAATCTGTTGAAGATGTCTTTCGTCAAGAACTTGAAGATGCCATCAACCAGTTGCTTAAGGTTGAACTTTCTAGTTTTCTAGGATATGAGAAACATAGTTCCAACGGCTGGTCTTCTGGTAATAGCCGCAACGGTTTTTATTCTCGCGAACTTCGCACGGAATATGGTACTTTACAGCTCCAAATTCCGCGTGACCGTAATGGTGATTTTCATCAACAGACGTTGCCAGAGCGCAAGCGTCAGACTGACTCTTTGGAAACTACCATCATCCAACTTTATCAGCATGGTGTTACCACGCGGCAGATTAGTGAACTGATTGAACAAATGTATGGACAATATTACACGCCACAGACGGTATCAAATATTACCAGTGCTGTACAAAAACAAGTCGATGAGTTCCATAACCGCAAGGTCAACAATCGGTATGCTGTCATCTACTGCGATGCCACCTATCTGAACCTTAGACGGGATAGTGTTGCTAAAGAGGCATTACACGTTATTCTCGGCATTACGTTAGATGGACATAAAGAAGTACTCGAATACAGTGTATATCCAACAGAGTCGGCATCCAATTATAAAGATTTGCTCAGCAGACTACAGACTCGTGGGCTGAAAGATGTTTTACTTTTTGTTACAGACGGACTTTCAGGCATTTACGAAGATTGCTCTGCAGAAAGAGATGTACCGGATCAAGGAAGGTAAAAAGTCGACCATGCTTATGGTGACACATGATATCGAAGAAGCGGTATATTTAGCGGATAAAATTATTATGCTGTCACCTAAATTCCCGACGGGAGAAAAAATCATTCGGGTTGATCTGCCGCGGCCGCGGGATAGAAACTCCAAAGAATTTGTAGAGTTAAAAAAAATACTTTTCGATAATTTTTTCAGTAATACGTTGAATTGATGCGAGGGGGAAATCCAATATGTGAAAAAAAATAATAAGCGGAATGGTACTCGGCACCTGCCTTATGGCCTTGGTAGCAGGCTGCGGGACGAGTGATCAGGCCAGTGCGGATAACGTACTTCGAGTCGCCATCCAGCCGTCGGCGACATGGGCGCCGTTGTGGTATATGAAGGACAAGGGGAGTCTGGAAAAAGCGTTGGAGAGCAAAGGGATCAAGGTGCAATGGACAGAATTTGATGCCGGCCCGTCTTTGAATGAATCCTTTGCGGCGGGGCAGCAGGATATCGGGATCGGCGGTGATGTACCTACTATTACGCCGCTGGCAGCCAGACAAAAAAATAAAATTATTGCGCAGGGCGGCAAGGGGGATAAGGTACAGGCTATTGTTGTTGGCAATGATTCCGGTATTACGGATCCCAAGCAATTGAAAGGCAAAAAAATAGGTATTACTGTCGGATCGAGTGCGCATCACATGCTGTACTCCATTTTGGAAAAGAATGGGATGACCTTGAACGATGTACAGATCGTAAACCGGACAGCCGGTGATGCCGAAACTGCGCTGCTTCAAAAACAGGTAGATGCTGTCGCGTTTTGGGAACCTAACGTTACTTTTTTATTAGATAAGAAGGCAGGAAAATTTTTAGTGGATCAGACGGGCTGCCCCAATGGCGGCGGACCGATTTTCGTAACGGAAAAATATGTAACTGATAATCCGGAGGTTGTGAAGATTTTCCTTCAAGAATATGCCAAAGCGGCAAAATACATCAAGGCGCATCAGGAGGAAGTAGCGCCGGGCTTGGCGGCTCATTATCATTGCACGCCGGAGCAAATGGTGAAAATTCTTGATGAATATGAATATCCTGTAAAAATTACGGAAGAAGATATTGCCGGCTTGGAAGCAACGGCCCAATTTATGAAGACCATTGGCATTATTAAAAAAGATATCAATATAAAAGATTATATTGATAGTTCCATTGCCAATTCGCTATAAAAATAGTACATCCCGTTATCGTAATGCAAGACGCGTAATAACGGGATGTATTCATTGCATATGCGGGATTAAAAGAACAAATAAAAATCCCGGCAAAATAAATCGTTTTATTATACTGGGAGAACCGATTCATTGACAGAAAATTAAAAAACGTTTATATTTAAGTCAGTAATTTGGGTTATCATTGTTTTTTTGTCGATGAAGGAGGTTCTTTTTATGGCTTCGTTGGATGAGTTGTATTATCAGATGCTGCGGCAGGCAGTAGAAAATAAAGAGAAAATTGTACCGGAAAAAGTGGATCCGCGCATGATTGCCTGTCTGGCGCAGCCAGATGACGCGCCGCTTATCTGGCGGGTTAAACCGTGTGTGTGCACGACTGACAGCAAAGAACCCTGCGCTGCCGCTGCGGCATGTGACTGGGATGCGATTCAAATGGATCCGGAAAAGGGTATGATCATTGATGATGCCAAATGTGTAGGCTGTCAGGCTTGTGTCGATGCCTGCAAGTTGGATGCGCTGAAAACTAAAAAGGATATTATTCCTGTTGTGCAGGAGCTGCACGATTACGATGGACCTGTATATGCCTTGATCGCACCGGCTTTTTCCGGACAGCTTTGAAAAAATTGGGTTTTACAGGCATGATTGAAGTCGCTGTATTTGCCGATATACTGACGCTGAAGGAAGCTTTGGAATTTGATAAAAATATCAATAGTGAAACGGATTTTCAGCTGACCAGCTGTTGTTGTCCCATGTGGATCGCTATGATTAAAAAGCTGTATCATCAGCTGCTTCCGAATGTGCCCGGATCTGTATCTCCCATGATAGCCGGTGGACGTACGGTCAAAGCGCTTCATCCCAATGCCAAGACAGTTTTTATCGGGCCCTGTCTGGCGAAAAAAGCAGAACGCAAGGAACCGGATCTGGTGGGAGCTATTGATTATGCGATTACGTATCAGGAATTGCGGGATCTGTTTTCGGTAACCAATATTGACTTAAACAAGATGGAAGAAGATAATGTTCCTCACGCGTCTACTGCGGGTATACGTTATGCTTTTGCCGGCGGCGTGGCGGCAGCTGTTACCCGTACTGTGGAAAAACTGGATCCGCATCGCAAAATAACGGTTCAGACACGCAAGGCTGATGGCGTTCCCGGGTGCAAGGCCATGATCAATGATATCTTGGCCGGTAAGCGAGATGGCAACTTTTTTGAGGGCATGGGTTGTGTTGGCGGCTGCGTAGGCGGCCCGCGGGCCATTATCAAGAAAGAAGACGGAAAGAAGCATGTGCAGGCCTATAGTGATACATCTGAGTTTGAAACGCCTATGGAAAATCCGTATGTCATCGGCATGCTTAAGGAGTTAGGTTTTTCCACAGTGGAAGAATTTTTGACAAAGAGTCATTTGTATGACCGTAAGCTGGATTAGAAATGATGCCTTTTGCGGTATGAGACCGCGCCGTCAAATAAATGAGGAAATATATATGAAAAAAAACTGCCTGCAGTAAATGTGCTGGCAGTTTTTTTTTGAAATATATGCAAAATAATTGCAAAAAAAAGAAACAGTGATTTTTTATTTCTCAATTTTGTAAGTGTAACAGAAGCAGGTCTGTATATGATAAAGAATTTTGGACTCCCGGGGCGAGAAATGGAGATAGACCGAATCGATACGAACAGCCACTATCAACCGGGGAATCTGAGGTTTGCGACACATCAAGAAAATTGTATAAATCAACGGAGAACGGTGTTGACAAAATTCGAGCAGCAATATTGGCCATATGCAAGAAGTGTAGTCACAAAAAAGCTGACTCAGGGGATGAGTCGGGACGAGATTATTGCGTCAGCAGAACTTGCAGTGTTCGAAAAGAGAAAGAACTGGCATCTAATACGCGCACGGCTCGACTTTATGACATACGAAATGCCGGACAGCATCATCGTTTTACCGTATCGGGGAAACTCGTCCACAACTGTGGATACGGCGGCTCGGTCGGTGCCTTAAAAGCAATGGGTGCGTTGGATATGGGACTTGCAGAAAAAGAGCTTCAGCCACTGGTGGATTCATGGCGGGCAGCCAATCCGAATATCGTGCGGTTCTGGTGGGATGTGGACAGGTGCGTTAAAAATACGGTCCAGAGGCATATGCCGACTGAAACGCATGGCATTCGCTTTGTCTATCAGAGTGGGATGCTGTTTATCCAGTTGCCAAGCGGCAGACATCTGTCCTATGTAAAGCCGCGCATGGGAGAAAACCGTTTCGGTGGCGAAGCCGTTACCTACGAGGGAGTTGGCAGCACCAAAAAATGGGAACGGATTGAAAGCTACGGTCCCAAGTTCGTGGAAAACATTGTCCAGGCCATCAGTCGGGATATTCTTGCCTATGCCATGAGGACGTTATCCCACTATTTTATCTGCGGTCATGTCCATGATGAGCTGATCATAGAGTGCAGCATGAATGTATCCCTTGAATCCATCTGTGAGCAGATGGGCAGAACGCCGCCATGGATCAGCGGACTTCTTCTTCGGGCAGACGGGTATGAATGCAGCTTCTACAAAAAAGATTAAGCATACGGTTCTTAAAAAGTAGGGTTTTGTCCTTTTACTAGCAGAGGGCAAAACCCTACTTTTAGGAAAGGCGGTATTTTTATGAATAAGTATATTCCAGAGGACGAGGTTCCTGATTTTCGTGATTTCATATCACGTCTTTGTCCACAACATGACGAACTGCGTGAGTTTCATGAATCATTGGCTGATGCCGGACTTGTTACATCGAAAGATGAGGATGGGAAAGTGTGGATTGAATCTGCAGAATATGGCCTTTTCAGGCCGGAATTTCTGATTGCTTTCATGCGAATGCAAAAGTGTTTAACCAATTAGAGGGGGACCGATACGATGTTTTATGTAAAAGAAAAGCTGAATGATACGGTAGGGATTTCCATTGAAATCAATGATGAGAATGTATTCTGCCGCTGTCCGCATTGCGGTTCGGAGGTGCAGGTTGACCTGGCGGAGGTATTTGCCGATGGCAAGGTTGATCTTTTCGGTACATCGGTGTTGTGTGACAGCTGCGGCAAAAAGCTGGCGGGAGGTAAACATGGTGGGTGTGAGCAGACGTAATAGTGAAGGGTATCCTGATCCGACCACCTACGAAGCCTTATCCCATATAGAACAGAAAGTGAAGGCGGCAAGAGCATACAGGCCCATGATCTATGTATGCTCTCCGTTTTCAGGAGATGTGTCCGGAAACATTGCCAATGCAAGACGATACAGCCGCTTTGCGGTGGAGCAGGGGTATATCCCTATTGCCCCACACTTATTGTTTCCGCAGTTCCTTGATGACACCAATATAACGGAACGTGAACTGGGACTGCACTTTGGCAATGTACTGATGAGCCACTGCAGTGAGGTGTGGGTATTTGGAGATGTCGTATCGGCGGGAATGGATGCCGAAATCAGGAGAGCCAAAAGAAAGAATTATCACTTGTGTTATTTTGGCAGCGATTTGAAGGAGACGGTCAGATGAAGTTCACGTTATATACGGCAAATTGTGCGGGCAATGCAAAAAACAGCATCTACCCGAATCAGGCTGATATTGAAAATGAAGAAGACTTTAAGACCGCCATCTGCCGGGATCATGTCAGTGCGGAATATAAAAATTTCCATCGCTCCAATGCTGATTATATTGCAGGGAACGTAGATGTCATGGACTGTGACAATGATCACTCGGATCATCCCAAAGACTGGATATATCCTGACATGTATCCGGATATTTTCCCGGATGTTTCTTTTGTCGTTGTTCCCAGCCGCCATGACGGAAAGGTAAAAGGGAAAAAGTCAGCCAGACCGCGGCATCATGTCTATTTTCCCCATCAACCGACTGTTAGTGCAGAAGATTGTTCAGCATTAAAAAAACGTATATATGCGGCGGCACCCTTTTTTGATAAGGGTGCCACTGATGCGGCACGGTTTATGTATGGCTGTCAGTCCGGAAATATTATATGGCATGAAGGAAACCGAACCATAGATGAATTTTTAGACGAGAAAGCCTTTTCTCATTTGGACAGGGAAACTATTACAGAAGGTTCCCGTAATAAAAGCATGAGCCGGTTTGCGGGAAAAATCGTCAAGCGGTATGGCGGCACAGAAGAGGCACATCATATTTTTATCGAGAAATCGCAAAGATGTACGCCGCCATTGGCGCAGGAAGAACTGGATACCATCTGGGACAGCGCCTTGAAATTTGGCAGGGATCTGGCAAGGCAGGATGGATATATTGTACCAGAGGAATATAACAAGGAACCGGAGTGGGAGATGCCCATTCCTTTTGATGAATACCATCTGCCGCCTTTTCCGCTGGATGCTCTGCCAAAGGCGATCGGTGATTATGTGGCAGCACTCTCGGAAAGCACACAGACACCAGTTGATATGGCGGCTACCGCAGCCATTGCAATCTTGTCCGTATGCATGCAGGGAAAATTCAAAATCAGGGCAAAGCTGGACTGGATAGAGCCTGTCAATGTTTTTGTGCTGAATGTCATGAATCCGTCCGAACGTAAATCAGCGGTCGAAAATGCCATGATACGGCCTTTAAACGTATTTGAGTCAGAACGGAATACACAGAATGCGGCGGCAATCGAAACCAGCAAAATGCAGAAACGGATACTGGAACGCAGGCAGAAAGTGCTGGAAGATCAGGCATCCAAGGGCAAGGCGGATGCACAAGCGGTCCGGAGAATGGCAGAGGAGATTGCTGGATATAAGGAAATGAAGCCGATGAAGCTGTATGTGGATGATATTACCACAGAAAAGCTGACGTCTGTGCTTGCGGATAATAACGGGCGGGCCGCCATCCTATCCACGGAAGGCGGGATTTTTGATACGCTGGCAGGTGCATATTCCAAAACCGTCAATATTGACGTTATGCTGAAAGGCTACTCCGGGGACAGCATCCGGGTGGACCGTATCGGCAGGAACAGTGAAAGCATTATGAACCCGGCACTGACGGTGCTGCTTATGGTACAGCCAAGCGTTCTTTCCGGCCTGATGCAGAACGGCATCTTTCGGGGGCGGGGACTGACAGCACGGTTTTTGTACTGTATTCCGGCATCTTTTGTGGGGAAACGGAAATACCGTTCAGCATCTGTTCCTGATGGCGTGTACCGGGAATATGAGCAGTGCATCCGGAACCTGTTGGAGGATGAATGTGAAAACGGGGAAGAAATCATCACCTTATCGCAGGAGGCAGATGCGCTGATAGAAGCTTTTGCCGAAAGGCTGGAGCCTGAGTTAAACAGAACCTACGCAGACATTGTGGACTGGGCAGGAAAGCTGGTAGGCAACATTCAGCGTATTGCAGCCCTGTTGTGTCGGGCATCCGTATGCAGGAACTATGGCTTTTTAGCTGCACCGGATCCGCTTGTGGTGGATGGGGAAACCATGAAAAACAGCATCCGGATCGGAGAATATTTTATAGAACACGCAAGGGCGGCTTTTATGCTGATGGGTGCTGACCCGGTTATCAGCCAGAGCAAGAAGGTGATGGATGTGGTAACGAAAAATGGGATGACGGAATTTACACGCAGGGACATGATGAGACTTTGCCGCAATTTCAAGAAAGCAGAGGATGTACAGCCGGTCTTAACACAACTGGTGGATTACGGCTATATTGCCCCGAAGGAAAATAAAAACTATTCGGGAAAAGGAAGGCCTCCTGCACAGACATATCTCGTCAATCCACATATGTACGAGCAGTGACTTTTGTCCTTTTTGTCCTTTCTGTCCCTATACCGTATGTAAATATATGGGTATATGTGTCCTTATAGTAACAGATACATATAGATACATATTTTTACTTATATTTATATTTATATTTTCATTCTTACACGCTATAGGACAGTGTGACAAAAAGGACAAAAATAGGAAGACTTTCAATGATGACATTTTATACGTTTATGATCCGGAATCATTTGAATGAGGATACACCAGCGGGAGACCTGGCACAGGATATGTACGGGGATACAGAAACCTTCCCCAAAAACCGTCCATGTAAATTTGATGGATGGCACAGACTGATTCGCAGCTATTTGGAACAGGAAAATGCGTGTCGGCAGTGCCTTGAAACATTTGAAACATGTTGGAAGGAGTACGTAGAATGCGAGAAAAAGTAATCGAGCAGAAACTTGCAGCAGCAGTAAAACAAGCAGGCGGTATGGCACTGAAGTTTGTCAGTCCTGGCTTTGATGGGATGCCGGACCGCATCGTTTTATTACCTGACGAACATATTGCCTTTGTGGAAGTAAAAGCGCCGGGAAAGAAGCCGCGTCCTCTTCAACTGGTAAGGCATCGTCTGCTGCGGAAGTTAGGATTTCAAGTTTATGTTATTGACAGCGCAGACCAGATTGGAGGGATGTTGGATGAAATTCGAGCCACATGAGTATCAGCAATATGCTGTCAGATATATTGAGAGTCATCCCACGGCGGCAGTCCTGCTGGATATGGGACTTGGCAAGACCGTTATTACACTGACGGCGATCCAGGACCTTTTGTTTGACAGCTTTAACGTCCATCGTGTATTGGTGGTATGCCCGTTGCGTGTGAGAGCCGTATGGGCAAATGAAATACAGCATTGGGATCATCTGCATCGATTGCAATATACCGTGGCAGTAGGTACAGAAGCAGAACGACTGTCGGCACTGAAAGCACAGGCGGATATTTATATCATCAACCGTGAGAACGTGCAGTGGTTGATTGAGAAAAGCGGGATCCCCTTTGATTTTGACATGGTGGTTGTGGATGAACTTTCATCATTCAAGAATTACCAGTCCAAACGGTTCAAGGCACTGATGAAAGCAAGACCGAAGGTAAAAAGAATGGTGGGTCTGACAGGCACTCCTTCCAGCAACGGTCTGATGGATTTATTTGCCGAGTTCAAGTTACTGGATATGGGGAAGCGGCTTGGCAAATTCATCGGGCAGTACCGCAGCACCTACTTTACACCGGACAAACGGAACGGGCAGGTCGTTTTCAGCTACAAACTGCTGCCGGGAGCCGAGGACGAGATATACCGAAAAATATCGGACATTTCTATTTCCATGAAATCGACGGACCATCTGCCTATGCCGGAACTCATCAGCAGTCAGTATGAAGTGCAGTTATCTGATGCGGAACGTAAACGGTACGAGGAACTGAAGAAAGAGCTGGTGCTGCAACTGCCGGACGGTGACGTCACAGCCGCCAATGCAGCATCCCTCACGATGAAGCTTTCCCAGATGGCAAACGGTGCGATCTATTCTGATGACGGGACGGTGCTTCCCATTCATGACCTAAAGCTGGATGCACTGGAAGATATAATCGAAAGCGCCAACGGCAAACCGGTGCTGGTGGCCTATTGGTTTAAGCACGACCTGCTGCGGATCCGACAGCGGTTTACCGTGCGGGAAATCAAGACTTCACAGGATATAACAGATTGGAATGCCGGTACAATTCCCGTTGCGGTTATCCATCCGGCATCCGCCGGACATGGACTGAACCTGCAACAGGGCGGCTCCACGCTTGTCTGGTTCGGACTGACATGGAGTCTGGAACTATATCAACAAACGAATGCCAGGCTCTGGCGGCAGGGACAGACATCTGGAACCGTCGTCATTCAGCACATTATCACGAAAGGGACCATCGACGGACGCATTCTGAAGGCCCTGAAAGAAAAAAACAAGACACAGGCTGCACTGATTGATGCAGTCCGGGCCAGCTTGCGAGGAGGCAGCCTATGAGTGTTATCTGGAAGTATCTGAATAAACGAAGCGGTGCTATTGATGCCATCCGGGATTACGACAGCATGAACTTTATTATCGAAAACACCAGTGAGGATATCAAACAGGCATATGCTGCCATGACCAGCCTGCACCCGTCCGGCTTCGATGGGATGCCGCACTCCTGCAACCCGCATGCAGCAGAAGAACATATCATCTCCGGCTTGGCAGACATTGACATCTTAAAGGAACGGTACCGGCAGGCTATCGAATACATGGCGTGGTTCCGTCCTGCATGGGAGAAGTTAAGCAGTGACGAGCAGTATGTACTGCAAACCTTTTATGCTGACGAGGATGCACAAACAAGTGCCGTCTATGCCATTGCCGATCATTTTCACAT